>JAQGJF010000377.1 GCA_028290765.1 Tardiphaga sp. | reverse complement strand
CGAGGTCGAATGCGTCTACATTCCGGAAACCGACCGCGGCACGCTGTGCGTTTCCTCGCAGGTCGGCTGCACGCTGACCTGCTCGTTCTGCCACACCGGCACGCAGCGGCTGGTGCGCAACCTCACCGCCGGGGAAATCGTCGGCCAGATCATGGTGGCGCGCGACCGGCTCAATGACTGGGCGGACCGCGAAACCCCGAACGGCAATCGCCTCGTGACCAATGTGGTGATGATGGGCATGGGCGAGCCCCTGTATAATTTCGACGCGGTGCGCGACGCGCTCCTGATCGTCGCCGACAATGAAGGCATCGGCATATCGAGACGCCGCATTACGCTCTCGACCTCCGGCGTGGTGCCGAACATCGCCCGGACCGGCGACGAGATCGGCGTGATGCTGGCGATTTCCCTGCATGCGGTGCGCGACGAACTGCGCAACGAGCTGGTGCCGCTGAACCGGAAATATCCGATCGCGGAATTGCTGCAGGCCTGCCGCGACTATCCCGGATCCTCCAATGCGCGACGCATCACCTTCGAATATGTGATGCTGAAGGGCGTCAACGATTCGCTCGATGATGCGAAACTGCTGGTGAAATTGCTGAAGGGCATTCACGCCAAGATCAACCTCATTCCGTTCAATCCGTGGCCGGGCACGCGCTATGAATGCTCGGACTGGGACCAGATCGAGAAATTCTCCGAATACATCTTCAACGCCGGCTATTCCTCGCCGGTTCGCACGCCGCGCGGCCGCGACATTCTCGCCGCCTGCGGCCAGTTGAAGTCCGAAACTGAAAAATTGTCGGCGCGCGAGCGCCAGGCGCTGCGCGCGATGGCCATGACGGACTGACGATGGCGCTGATCGGCCGGCTCATCGTGATTTTCTTCGGGTTTCTCGCCGCCTGCCTGGCGGCCGGGATGATCGTGGTGTTCGCGGTGCTGTTTCCCGAAATGAGCGACCTCGACACCGGGAGCATCGACCAGAACGCCATTAACATCGTGCTCGGCTTCGGCTTCATTTTCATCAGCGGTTTCGCGCTGCTGCCGGCGATGCTGGTGGTGCTGATCACCGAGGCGTTTTACATCCGGGGCGTGCTGACCTATGCGCTCGGCGGCGCCGTGGTCGGGCTGGCCTGCTATCTCGGCCTGGTTCCGTTCGATCCCGCTACCATGCACTTCGAAGGCATCATTCGGCGCCACCTCGAAATCATGACCGGCGCCGGTATCGTCGGCGGATTGATCTACTGGATGATCGCCGGCCGCAACGCCGGCGCATGGCGCCAGCCGCGCCACCTGCCGCCGCCACCGCCGCCGCTTCCCTCGCATTCCCCGCCGCCGTAATCGCTCCCGCACGCGTGAAGAGCCATCCGGCAACAGGGGTTTTCATACCCCCTCGCCTCGGCTAAACCGCCTGCCATGAACCGGACCGGACTCTTCCTCGCGCTTGGCTTGGCGCTTTTCGTCGGATTGCTGTTCGGGCTCTATCCCGAACTCGATCTGAAACTGGCCGCGCTGTTCTACGACCCGGCAACCAGATCGTTCCCCTTGAAGCTCAACACGCTGGCGGCTTTCGCGCGCGACGCTGCGATGTGGATCGCCTGGGCATTCGTGCTGCCGGCGATCGTCGCGCTGCTGGTGAAGATGGCGCGGCCGGCCCGGCCGCTGCTGATCTCCGGACGCGCGGCGATGTTCCTGCTGATCACCATGGTTCTTGCCGCCGGCATCCTCACCAATCTCACCTTCAAGAGCTACTGGAACCGGCCGCGGCCGGTGGTGGTGACGGAGTTCAACGGTCCGCTGGATTTCGTGCCGTGGTGGGATCCGCGCGGCCGCTGCGACAAGAACTGCTCATTCTTCTCCGGTGAGGGCGCGACCGCGTTCTGGACCTACGCGCCCGCCGCGCTGACGCCGCCAGCCTGGCGCCCGCTGGCCTACGCGGCGGCGACCCTGTTCGGCGTGGTGACCAGCGCGCTGCGCATGGCGTTCGGCGGCCATTTCTTCACGGACGTGGCCGCAGCGGGACTGGTGACGTTTCTCGTGATCTGGCTGGTGCACGGCTACATCTACCGCTGGCCATCGACCCGGCTGACCGACGCCGGCATCGACGCCGCCCTGACCCGGATTGCCTGGCCCGGCTACCGCCTGATGCAAAAATGGCGTGGCCGCGATGTCGGCCCCCGCGCCCCCGCCTGAACGTTTGCGGCCTTGCACAAGGGTCCGTTCTGCCTATAGTCCCGGCGCAATTCGGCTTCTTCAGCGAAAAATTTCACAGGGTTTTCATGAGCAAGAGCGTCAAGAAGGTGGTGCTTGCCTATTCGGGCGGTCTCGACACCTCGATCATTTTGAAGTGGCTGCAGCAGACCTATGGCGCGGAGGTGGTCACTTTTACCGCCGATCTCGGCCAGGGCGAGGAATTGGAGCCGGCGCGCAAGAAGGCGGTGCTGCTCGGCATCAAACCGGAAAACATCTTCATCGAGGATTTGCGCGAGGAATTCGTTCGCGACTACGTGTTTCCGATGTTCCGCGCCAATGCGGTCTATGAGGGGCAATATCTGCTCGGCACCTCGATCGCGCGGCCGTTGATCGCCAAAAAGCAGATCGAGATCGCCGAGAAGGTCGGCGCCGACGCGGTGTCCCATGGCGCCACCGGCAAGGGCAACGACCAGGTCCGGTTCGAACTCGGCTACTATGCGCTCAAGCCCGACATCACCATCATCGCGCCGTGGCGCGAATGGGATCTCCGCTCGCGCGAGCAGCTGATCGCCTTTGCCGAGCAGCACCAGATCCCGATCGCCAAGGACAAGCGCGGCGAAGCACCGTTCTCGGTCGATGCCAATCTTCTGCACGCGTCAAGCGAAGGCAAGGTGCTGGAAGATCCCGCACTGGAGGTGCCGGACTACGTCTACTCGCGCACCATCGATCCGGAAAAGGCGCCGGACCAGCCGACCACCATCACCATCGATTTCGACAAGGGCGACGCGGTCGCCATCGATGGCCACAAGATGTCTCCCGCCACGCTGCTGGCAAAACTCAACGAACTCGGCCGCGCCAACGGCATCGGCCGGCTCGATCTCGTGGAAAACCGTTTCGTCGGCATGAAGTCGCGCGGCATGTATGAAACGCCCGGCGGTACCATCCTGCTGGTGGCGCATCGCGGTATCGAACAGATCACGCTCGATCGCGGCGCGGCGCATCTCAAGGATGAGCTGATGCCGAAATACGCCGAGCTGATCTACAACGGCTTCTGGTTTTCGCCGGAACGCGAAATGCTGCAGGCGGCGATCGATCACAGCCAGCAATATGTCACCGGCCGGGTGCGGCTGAAACTCTACAAGGGCAACGTCATCGTGATCGGCCGCGAGAGCCAAGACTCGCTGTTCGATCAGGACCTCGTGACCTTCGAGGAAGGTGCCGTGGCCTACGATCATCGCGACGCCGCCGGCTTCATCAAGCTCAACGCGCTGCGGCTGCGTACGCTGGGCCAGAGGAAGAAAAAGCTGGGGCTGTAGGCGTCGCGGAACTGTCATCTCGCGGAATGGAACTCCGGCAGGCGGATGCCCGCGGCTCATTGCTTTGCAATGAGACGGCCAGCAAGATATTGGTCTTGTAGTCTCATCCGCCGAATTTTTCCTGCGGAAGACCGCCTTGGGCCGTGGGGGCCGGCACGATCATGACGCGGCTGTTGCGGCTGACTCGGGAATTGACGTTCTGTACAGTCTGCTATGCGGCGCTGTGCTGCAACCACGCGGGCTTCGTCGAAACAGCAGCGGCGCAAACGACATTACCGCCCGTGACGGTTATTTCGCCGGAACAGCGGCTGGTTCGCCGCGCGGCCGCGCCCAACTCTGCAACGTCGGCGCGGCCGCGCGGTGCGTCGATCAGACGGGCGCATGCTCCGCCGGCTGCACCCCTGCCCGCGACCGCATCGGCCACCGCGCAAGGTGGAAAGCCGACCGCTGTCATCGGTGAACCGCCGGCCGCCTATGCCGGCGGCCAGGTTGCGAGCGGCCAACGCATAGGTCTGCTGGGCAATCGCGGGTTTATGGATACGCCGTTCAGCGCCACCAGCTACACCGCGCAATACATTCAGGATCAGCAGGCGCGGACCCTCGGCGATGTGCTGGCAAGCGATCCCTCGGTGCGCGTGTCGTTGCCGAATACGGGTTTCGCCGACCAGATTTCGGTGCGCGGGTTCACTTTGTTTGGCCGCGACGCGACGCTCGATGGTCTCGCCGGAATCGTACCGGTCAGGCGCTTCCCGTTCGATTCGGTCGAGCGCGTCGAATTGCTGCGCGGGCCAGCTGCGTTGCTGGTCGGCATTCCACCCGGCGCCAGCATTGCCGGAACGCTGAATTACGTTCCGAAACGCGCGACTGACGATCCGATTGCGCGATGGACCACGAGCTTCGTCTCCAACGCCGAGTTCGGAACCGCGCTCGATGTCGGGCGCCGATACGGTGACCACAAGGAATGGGGCGTCAGGGTCAACGGCTCGATCCGCGGCGGCGACACGCCGCTGGCGGCCCAAAACGAACGCGTCGGCAACGGCGCGATCGGGATCGACTACCGCGGCGAGCGGTTTCGGTTTTCATTCGATGCCGGCTATGTCGATCAATTCCAGAAGAGCTACAGCCAGATCATCACGTCGGTTGCGTCCGGCGCGTTGATTCCGCCGGCTCCTTCTCCGACGACGACCTTGTCGCAACCCTGGCAGCGCGCTTCGCTCCAGAGCGCATACGGCATGGCTCGCGCCGAATATGACATCCTCGAGAACCTGACGGCCGGTATCGGCTATGGGCGCTCGACCACCTCGGAACGATCGGTGCAGACGGTTCTGACCAGTCTGCGGTCGAACGGCGACCTCACCGCGACGTCCGCTGTATTGCCCTACTGGTACACCAACGACTCGGCCGACGTCAGCCTGCGGACAAAATTCGACACTGGCACGCTGACGCACCAAGTCGCGCTGATCGGCAACGCGGTCATATCGAATCAGTCCATCAACAACACCAACATCGTCGGGGCGCCGGGCCTTCAGAACATCTATCGGCCATTCAACTTTCCGGCGCCGAGCGAAGCCGGCATCGGCAACGGCTACAAGACCAATCGAGCCGAGCTGACCAGCGCCGCGATCGCCGACGTGATTTCAGTCTGGAACGATCGCCTGCAGGTCACCGTCGGCGGCCGCCAGCAACGGATTCAGGTTGACGGCTTTTCGCCGACGACCGGCGCATTGATCGCGAGCAACACCAGCGACGCGTTCTCGCCGGCTTACGGCATTCTCGTGAAGCCGACACGCGAGATTTCTGTTTACGCGAATTATATCGAAGGCCTCGTGCAGGGACTGACCGCACCCGCCGGAACCGCCAACTCCAACCAGATATTTCCACCTGCGCTGGCGACGCAGCGCGAGATCGGAGCCAAATTCGATCTCAACGGCTTCGGCGCGCAGGTCGCGCTGTTCCAGATCGAGCAGCAGGCCGGCGCGACCGATCCGGTCTCGAACCTGTTCGGCCTGATCGGGCTGCAGCGCAACCGCGGCGCCGAATTCCAGGTGTTCGGGCAGATCACCCCGGCGGTACGGTTGCTCGGCGGTGTGTCGCTGATCGACGGGCGGCTGACGCAAACACCAGGCGGCATCACTGACGGCCGCAAGGCTCCGGGAGTTCCGGACGTGCAGGTGACGTTCGCACCCGAAGTCGATCTGTTGTTCGTGCCGGGGCTCACGGCGACGGGTCGCGTGATCTACACCGATCGCGTCTATTTCGATCCGGCCAACCTGCAGCCGGTCCCGAGCTGGACGCGCTTCGATCTCGGTGCGCGATACAAGGCCGTGATCGATGGCCGGCCTGCGACGTTCCGCGCCAGCGTCGAAAATGTTCTCAACGCCGGCTATTGGCAGGTCGCGGGACGCTCCCTGCTGTCGTTGGGGGCCCCGCGAACCTACCTGCTGTCAGCAAGTTTTGATTTTTAGAGCATGATCCCGAAAAGCGGGTACCGGTTTTCGGAGAAGATCATGCTCAAACAATAAGCTAGAGCGCTCCCGGCAAGAAAAATGGCCGGGATTGCTCCCGGCCACTCTTCGTCATGGTATTGCCGTTTAGCGCGGCGGCGCGGTGCCGGGCGGCGGGGGCGGCAGCGATGCCGTGCCGCCGTTGAGCAGCGGCGTGATCCGGCGGATGGTGACGCGGCGATTCTGCCGTTCCGGCCCCTGGGTCGGAATCTTCAGATACTGCTCGCCATAGCCCTGCGAGGTCAGGTTCTCCGCCGGCACTTGGAATTGCTGGGTCAGCAATTGCGCCGCCGATTCGGCGCGGCGATCCGACAGCGACAGGTTGTCAACGTCCGCACCGGTCGCGTCGGTGTGGCCCTCGATCAAAAACACCTCGCGCGGATTGCGCGCGATCGCCTTGTTGAGGCCGTCCGCGATCACCTGCAGCTTCGAGGCCTGGTCGGACGGAATTTCCCACGATCCGGTTTCGAAGTTGATGGTGTCGAGATCGATCGAGGGCATGCGCTGCCGCACCATCGGGCTATAGCGGATTTCGTCGAGCGAATAGCGACGGTCGATCCGCT
>JAQGJF010000345.1 GCA_028290765.1 Tardiphaga sp. | reverse complement strand
GGCCAAGCAGCGGTTTCTTGCGGAGGCTGCAGCTTTGTTGTTTCCAATCGACTGGCCGGAGCCGTTCGGCCTGGTCATGATCGAAGCAATGGCCTGCGGAACGCCGGTCATCGCCTATCGCTCAGGTTCTGTGCCGGAGGTGATCGACGATGGTGTGACCGGCTTCATCGTTGATAGCGAGGACGAGGCCGTCAACGCGGTCAACCAACTTGCGCGATTGGACAGGAAAAGTGTGCGGGAGCGCTTCGAAGAGCGCTTCTCGGCGCACCGGATGGCGCGATCGTATGAGAGCCATTACCGGCGGCTTATCGCCGCGCCGAGCATCGAACGATTCGCTCCGACGCCTGACGCGTTGGGGGATTCGCAGGGGCAGGCGTATCCAGTTTCAGCGGGGCTGCCTGGTGAATGACCGGGAACAATCGGCAGTTCATTCCGGTTCTTTGGAGACGCGCCGTCAGAAGTTTTCAGGCGGTGTCGGAATGAGTAAAGGACACCGTGCCATGGCGATCCTTACGAAGCGCTTCTGTATCGGCCTCGTCTTCGCGCTTATGGCGAATTCGGCCTCGGGCACCGAGGTGAAGCCGGACGCGGTCAACTCCGCCGAACCTTCGGCGAAGGCGTTGTCGAACGAGAAAGCCACGCCGTTTGGCATTCGTCTCCAGGTGCTTCTGGATCGTGCGCACTTCTCTCCGGGCGAAATCGACGGCAAGTTCGGAGAAAACGCCAGGAAAGCGCTGCGCGCGTACGAGGAGTCGCAACAGTTGCCGAGTTCAGACACCGTGACCGCCGAGGTCTGGAAGACGCTGGTCGTGGACGATCGGTCCGTACTCGCCGGCTACACGATCACGGAAAAAGACGCCTCCGGACCGTTCCTACAGAAGCTGCCCTCCCGGATGGAGGACATGAAGGATCTTCCAAAGCTGAGCTTTGCCAGCCCACAAGAAGCACTTGCCGAAAGATTTCACATGAGTGAGGAACTGCTCTTGGTCCTGAATCCCGGACAGCATTTCGACCGCGCAGGAGACAAGATCATCGTTGCCGATACAGGCGGAGAGACCAAGGATCCCATCAAGGCTGACAGGGTCGAGGTCGACAAGGGCCGGCAAACTGTCCGGCTTTTTGACAAGACGAATGCCTTGGTCGGCTTTTACCCCGCGACGGTCGGAAGTGAAGAGAAGCCTTCACCCTCCGGCACTCTCAAGGTGACCGAAGTCAGTCGCAATCCGACCTACCGCTACAATCCCGCCTACCATTTCAAGGGCGTCCATTCGCGCCGATCCTTTACCATCAGACCCGGGCCGAACAACCCGGTCGGCACGGTGTGGATTAACCTCTCGGCCGAGGGTTACGGCATCCACGGCACGCCTTTTCCGGGGAAGGTGTCCAAGGCCGAGTCGCATGGCTGCGTCCGACTGACGAATTGGGATGCCGAACGCGTCGCCGATCGCGTGGCCAAAGGCACCCAGGTCGCTTTCGTGAATGGTCCGCGGTGAGATAGGAACTGCTGCCGCGGCAAAGTTCCAAGTCTGCACGAAACAGCCTGTATTGAAATGTCTTGGCGCCATTAAAAAACGAATTAGCCCAATAACATAAACTACGTCGCGGAGTTCACGAAGGCACTTGCCGGGTGACAACCGGACACAACGGGGAAAATGGACGCTGGTATTTTTCCGGTTTCTGCCCACGACACCAACGCATCGGTATGCGTTGACATTTAATCCCGGCGATTGCACTTCTTCAGGCTGTTCGGTTCAGCTCGAACACATTCGCACGGTATCCCCGCCCCGCACTGTTCTATCTTTGCCCAGACCTTTTTGGTGGCTCTCGTACACCCAACCTGCCCTTGGCCGCCAGCTATTACCAGCCCGATGAACTCGAGCGAATCCTCACCGATATGGACGAAAAAACCCGCGGTCGCCCGTACTGCATCGACGTGCTCTTTGCCAATAAAGTCGATCCCTATGCCCGCTCAATGGCCCCAGGTGACCAAAAGGGGAAATTATGTCAGGTAACCCTGAGTAAGAAGCTCGACTAGCTGTGCCAGATGGAGAACAATAGCGAAGTGAAGCGCAGGCGGGTGAGATGAGGAATGACGGCGGCAAAAACTACGATGCCAATTTGGCCGTCTATGCCGAGCTGCAGCCGATTGATCGTCATCGGTCGTTCATCGATCATCTCTTCGTCCTCAGGGATCATGGACGGCTAACCGGCGTCGGCCGCAACTTGTTTGCTTCGCCATTTTCCGAGATTTCCCTGGTGGGCCGGCGCCCGCATGACGATCCGGGGGACAACGCCGGGGAGGTCGTTTGGAGAGCGATACATCTGCCGCCTCGCTTCGGACGGCAACTGCGCCAGCATAGCTTTCACGGCTGGATGTTCGGAGTTCGATGCCGACCGCTCAATCTCGATATAGGCGATGCTGCACTTGCTAAATTGTCTGAGCTCTTCACCGAAACACTTAAAGGCAGCCCATTCGATGCAATCATCGGCGCTCTGGATGCTTGGATAGAGCACCTCAGACCGCGGTTCAACGCCGCCACCACGCTGCAGCAGCACACGCGAGAGATCGCAGCCACTCTCGAGGGCGCCTTATCTGCATCGGGAATGGATCGTGGCGCTAGCGTTGCCTCGCTGGCCGCTACCGTCGGTGTCGTTCCCCGCACGCTTCAGCGCCATTTTCGCAAGCGAACTGGGCTTGCGCCCAAGCGATATGCGGCCGTTCAGCGTTTCAGTGGTGCGCTGCGGCAAGTTGCCCTTGGTCGTGAAAGTCTCGCGCATATCGCAGCGGAAGCAGGCTATTCCGATCAAGCTCATCTGACGACGGATCTGGGCCGACATGCTGGTCTGTCGCCGGGCCAGTTTCGTGCGCTGGCGCGACAGCAGATCGTGCGGGACGCTGTCCGATTTTTCAAAGACGCCGACCTACAGAACCGGGTACGTCTCCTCGTATGCGATTCCGGCGTGGCCGATGACGAGGCGACAGATGGGGAGATTCGATCCGAAGGACGCAAACTTCGAGGCTCGTGTCCGGACGAGCTTCGCGCGCCAAACCGCAATGGCGACGTTGGGCATTGAAATCGCTGGCCTAAAGGCTGGCGAGGTTGAATTGAAGATGCCGTATGCTGCCGCGTATGCGCAACAGCATGGTTTTATCCACGCGGGCATACTCACGACTGCGCTCGATTCAGCCTGCGGATATGCCGCTTTCTCGCTGATGCCCGACGATGCGGCGGTTCTGACCGTCGAATTCAAGACCAACCTCATCGCCCCGGCTCGAGGCGATTATTTTCTGTTTCGGGCGTGCGTCCTCAAGCCCGGCCGAACCATCACCGTTTGTGACGCGCAAGCATTTGCGGCAGAGGAAGGGAAGGAGAAACTGGTTGCGACCATGACCGGCACCTTGATGGCATTGTTTGGTCGCGAGGGCATCGCGCAGTAGACCTGCGCGCCCCACAGGTCGTTAAAAGCAGACATATTCAAACAAGGATACGGCTGATGCCCTATATATCCTGCGTGCCGCCCAATCCTAACTTCATTGAGGTTACTAATCGGCTCCTGATGGCAATGCCGATCGCGCCACACATGGGGTTCGACATTACCGACGTGGCTCCGGGCCGTTTCGAGATCACGCAGCCGTTTCGCCGCGAGCTCTCATTTCGCGAAGGGGGGTCCACGCGGGTACCATCGGCAGCTTGGCCGACATGGCGGCGACCTGCGCAGGTGCGACGATGTCGCCTGATGGCT
>JAQGJF010000340.1 GCA_028290765.1 Tardiphaga sp. | reverse complement strand
TGGGCTGGAAAGAGTTCGAGATGGAGGTGGTGCGCGACAAAAAAGACAATTGCATCATCATCTGCTCGATCGAGAACCTCGATCCGATGGGCGTGCACACCGGCGATTCCATCACGGTGGCGCCGGCGCTGACCTTGACCGACAAGGACTACCAGATCATGCGCGACGCCTCGCTGGCGGTGCTGCGCGAGATCGGGGTCGAGACCGGCGGCTCCAACGTGCAGTTCGGGGTCAATCCCGCCGACGGCCGCATGGTCGTGATCGAAATGAATCCGCGGGTGTCGCGCTCCTCCGCGCTGGCCTCGAAGGCAACCGGTTTTCCGATCGCCAAGGTCGCGGCCAAGCTCGCGGTCGGCTATACGCTGGACGAGATCGCCAACGACATCACCGGCGGCGCCACGCCGGCCTCGTTCGAGCCGACCATCGATTACGTCGTCACCAAGATTCCCCGTTTCGCCTTCGAGAAATTCCCCGGCGCCTCGACCACGCTGACCACCTCGATGAAGGCGGTCGGCGAAGTGATGGCGATCGGCCGCACCTTCCAGGAAAGCCTGCAGAAGGCGCTGCGCGGCCTCGAGACCGGCCTCACCGGGCTTGACGAAATCGAGATCGAGGGGCTCGGCAAGAGCGACGACAAGAACGCGATCCGCGCCGCGCTCGGCACGCCGACCCCCAACCGCCTGCTGCAGGTGGCGCAGGCGATGCGGCTCGGCTGGACCGACGAGGAGATCTTCACCTCCTGCAAGATCGACCCGTGGTTTCTGTCGGAGATGCGCGGCATCGTCGAAATGGAAAGCAAGGTCAAGGCCTCCGGCCTGCCGGGCCATGCGTTCGGCATGCGCACGCTGAAAGCCATGGGCTTTTCCGACGCGCGGCTCGCGGTATTGGCCAACAAGACCGAGGCCGAAGTCACGGCACTGCGGCGCGGGTTGAAGGTTCGCCCGGTGTTCAAGCGCATCGATACCTGCGCCGCCGAATTCGCCTCGCCCACGGCCTATATGTATTCGACCTATGAATCGCCGTTCGCCGGCCACCTCGCCGACGAAAGCGCACCGTCCGACAAGAAGAAGGTGATCATTCTCGGCGGCGGCCCCAACCGCATCGGCCAGGGCATCGAGTTCGACTATTGCTGCTGTCACGCCTGCTTCGCGCTGCACGACGCCGGCTATGAGACGATCATGATCAACTGCAACCCGGAAACCGTGTCGACCGATTACGACACCGCGGACCGGCTGTATTTCGAGCCGCTGACCGCCGAGGACGTGCTGGAAATCATCGATACCGAGCGGCAGAACGGCACCCTGCACGGCGTGATCGTGCAGTTCGGCGGCCAGACCCCGCTGAAGCTGGCGCACGCGCTGGAGGCGGCCAATGTGCCGATCCTCGGCACCTCGCCCGACGCCATCGACCTTGCCGAGGACCGCGACCGCTTCAAGCGCGTGCTCGACAAATTGCGATTGAAGCAGCCGAAAAACGGCATCGCCTATTCGGTCGAGCAGGCGCGGCTGGTGGCTGCCGACCTCGGCCTGCCGCTGGTGGTGCGCCCGTCCTATGTGCTGGGCGGCCGCGCCATGCAGATCATTCGCGAGGAATCCCAGCTCGGCGATTATCTGCTGGGGACGTTGCCGGAGCTGGTGCCGGGTGACGTCAAGGCGCGCTACCCGAACGACAAGACCGGTCAGATCAACACCGTGCTCGGCACCAATCCGCTGCTGTTCGACCGCTATCTGTCCGACGCCATCGAGATCGACGTCGATTGCCTGTGCGACGGCCGTGACACCTTCATCGTCGGCATCATGGAGCATATCGAGGAAGCCGGCATTCACTCCGGCGACTCGGCCTGCTCGCTGCCGCCGCATTCGCTCGACGCCGCCATGATCACCGAGCTCGAGCGGCAGACCCGCGACCTGGCGCTCGGGCTCGACGTCGTCGGCCTGATGAACGTGCAATTCGCCATCAAGGACGGCGACATCTACGTGCTCGAAGTCAATCCGCGGGCTTCGCGGACGGTGCCGTTCGTGGCCAAGGTGATGGGCATGCCGGTGGCGAAAATCGCTGCCCGGCTGATGGCCGGCGAGAAGCTGGCGGATTTCAACCTGAAGAAGCGCAAGCTCAACCATGTCGGCGTCAAGGAATCGGTGTTTCCGTTCGCCCGCTTCCCCGGCGTCGATACCGTGCTCGGCCCCGAAATGCGTTCGACCGGCGAGGTCATGGGCATCGACGGTTCGTTCGAGGTGGCCTTTGCCAAGAGCCAGCTCGGCGGCGGCACAAGGGTGCCGCGCAAGGGGACCGTATTCGTGTCGGTCCGCGAGGACGACAAGACCCGCATCCTGGAAGCGGTGCGCCTGTTGTCCTCGCTGGGCTTCAAGGTGATGGCTACCTCGGGCACCGCCCGTTTCCTGGTCGACAGCGGCGTGCCGACCGAAAAGGTTAACAAGGTGCTCGAAGGCCGGCCTCACATCGTGGACGCCATTACCAATGGCGACATCCAGCTGGTCTTCAACACCACCGAGGGCCCGCAGGCGCTGGCCGACAGCCGTTCGCTGCGGCGCGCTGCCCTCTTGCATAAAGTGCCATATTACACCACTCTTTCGGGTGCCGTGGCGGCCGCGCAGGGCATCCGGGCCTATCTGGGTGGGGACCTTGAGGTTCGCACATTGCAGAGCTATTTTTCCGAAACCTGATCATCGGCCGCGCTGCGCGCACGGGCGCTGATCGGCAATAAAGCTG
>JAQGJF010000327.1 GCA_028290765.1 Tardiphaga sp. | reverse complement strand
TCTCGGCTTGAGCGCGGTCTGGTTCGCCGTGCCCATGATCTTCGGGATGGCGCTATTGGCCTATTTTGCGGTCAAGCGGGCGCTGCGCCAGCCGCGACGCACCGCATGGATGACGGCAATCGTGCTGGCACTGGCGCTCGCCGCGTTGCTGTTGGGGGCTTCGATGCTGGGCCCGCAGGCCCGTGATTATGCGCTTCCCGCCGCCTTTGTCGTCTTCATCGTGCAACTGCTGCTCGGCGTGCCGATCGGTTTCGTGCTGCTGATGACGACGTTGTGGTATCTTTATACCTCAAACGCAGTGCCGCTGTCGGTGGTGCCGATCAACATGCAGAACGGCATCTCCAGTTTCGTGATGCTGTCGATCCCGTTCTTCATTCTGGCCGGTTACGTCATGACCGAGGGCGGCCTGAGCCGTCGGCTGACAGACTTCATCATCTCGCTGGTCGGGCGCTTTCGCGGCGGGATGCTGCAGGTCATCGTGGTCTCGATGTACATCATGTCCGGCATCTCGGGATCGAAGATCGCCGATGTCGCGGCGGTCGGAACCACCATGAAGGACATCATGCGCCGGGAGCGCTACAATTCCGGCGAAACCGCCGCGGTGCTGGCGACCTGCGCGGTGATGGGCGAGACCGTGCCGCCCTCGATCGCCATGCTGGTGCTGGCTTCCGTCACCTCGCTATCGATCGGCAGCCTGTTCGTCGCCGGCCTGTTGCCCGCCGCAGTGATCGCGCTGTGCCTGATGGTGCTGATCTATTTCCGCTCGCGCGACCGGGCAGGGCAGTCGAAGAAGCATTCGCTGCACGAGATCGTCCGCGCCGGCGTCGATGCCGTGCCCGCGGTGGTCGCCCCGATCATCCTGATCGGCGGCATCGTGAGCGGGATTGCGACGCCCACCGAGGTGTCATCGACCGCGGTAGTCTATGCGCTGCTGCTGTCGGTCTTCGTCTACCGGACGCTGGGCGGCCGCCAGCTCTGGCGGGTCATGACCGGCACCGCCGCCCAGGCCGGCATGGTGCTGTTCATCACCAGCACCGCCAGCACCTTCTCGTGGTCGCTGACCATCGCCAAGATGCCGCAAAAGATCGCGGCGTTGTTTACGGCGCTGCACGGATCCGCGACGCTGTTCATGCTGGCGACGATCGTTACCCTGGTAGTGATGGGGCCTTGCTCGAAGGCTTGCCGGCGCTGCTGATCTTCGGGCCCCTGCTGTTGCCGATGGTCGGCCAGTTCGGGATCGACCCGCTTCAGTATGGGATCGTGATGATCATCTCGATGGGGCTCGGCGCGTTCTCGCCGCCGATCGGGGTCGGAATGTTCGTCACCTGTTCGATCTGCGACACCACCATGGAAAACGCCAGCCGGCACATGGTCCCGTATCTGATTGTCGTCGTCATCGGCCTGCTGCTGGTCGCTTTCATTCCATGGTTCAGCCTGATCGCGCCGAGGCTGTTGCACATGATCTAAGCGCCCGGTCCCGGGGGGCGTCTTTCGTCGAATGGCGCTTTCCGTGAAATGTTGCATCGCACGCAGCTGTGCTGTTAGAGGCCACATTCCCAATGCCGCCATTGAAACTTTTTGCGTGGAGTTTCAATAACTAAGCTCAAAAAACCGCCGTCCGGTTTGCGTAAATTGAGACACCCATTACGTTTTTTGAGCCGTGCGGCCAATTTGCCACAATCGGGCAATATCTAGGCCGGACTGTGTTCCATCCCGTTGCGCGGGTTATTTTTTCTTGTTAGCGCTCAAGTCATGGGGCGGATTTCAAAAATATCTTTCATTCTCGCGTTTTCGGTGGTCGGTTTTACGCCGGCCTCGTCGGGCGAGCCATTCTCAATCACGGATGCGATCAACCAGGCGGTGAAAACCAATCCTGGCGTCGGCGAGGCGGCGGCCAACCGCCGTGCCACCGAGGCGGAGCTTCGCCAAAGCCAGGGCACCTTGTTGCCGCAAGTCAGGCTTTCGGCCGACGCCGGCCCCGAGATGCTGCGCCAATACAACGTTCCAGCCAATTTCAACAATAACGGCGTTTACCTCAACGGCCGCGAGGCGTCGGTCACCATTCGTCAGCTCGTGTTCGACGGCTTCTCGTCGATCAACTCGATCTGGCGCCAGGCCGCGCGGGTCGATGCGGCGGCCTTCCGGGTGCTGGAACGCACCGAATTGATCGCCCTCGATGCCGCGGAAGCCTATGTCGACGTGACGCGCTACACGCGAATCGTGGCGCTGGCCGAGCAAAATCTTCAGGTCCACCTGGATCTGCGCAAGAACGTGCGGGCGCGATTCGCCGGCGGTCGTGCCGGTGAGGGCGATACCCAGCAGGCGGAAGAGCGTGTCGCCGCGGCGGAAGCCGCGCTTGCCGATTTTCGCTTGAGCCTCGACATCTCCCGCGCGAAGTACCGCAAGGTCGTCGGACTTGAGCCCTACAATCTGCGTTTCCCCGGTCGCCTGCCGGAACTGCCGGGGACCAAGAACGAATCGCTGGACGTTGCCTTCAAATACAATCCGACAATTCGTGCGGCCGGCGCCGACGTGATTGCGGCCAAGCGTGCCTTCGATTCGACGGCCGGCGCCTTCGTGCCCAATGTCTCGCTCGAGGGCCGCGCGTTGCGCGGCAAGGACTCGATCACTTACTCCGGCACGCGCGACGAAGTCAGCGGTAAGGTGGTCGTCAGCTGGGACATCTTCAATGGTGGCCAGGACAGCTGGAAGCGCAAGGAAGCCGCCGAGCGCATGATCGAAGAGCAGCAGAAGCATGCGCGCCTGCAGCGCGAAGCGCTGGAGTCGCTCGACAAGGCTTGGGCCGCAAGAACCATCACCGCGGAGCGCGCCGCCGCGCTGTTGCGCGACGTCGATGCGGCGCGCCGCACCTTCGTCGCCTACAACAAGGAATATGAACTGGGCCAGCGGACCCTGATCGACCTGTTGAACTCGCAGAACCAATATTTCAACGCCAACGTTTCGCTGGTGTCGGCGCGCGGGGTCACGGTTTTCGCCGACTATCAGTTGCTGGCGGCGATGGGACAGTTGCTGACCTATCTGAAGACCGGCAAGCCGCCGGAAGTCGATCTTCTGGAAACGCGGCCGCTTGGCCTGATCCCGATCAAGATCGCGCCGATCCTGCTGACGGCGCCCGAGCCGGGCTCCGAGCCGCTGAACACCGCGGTCCCATTCCCGCAGTGGAATAACCCGTTCGGTGGGGCGCTCGAACCCCGTGTCGTAACCTTTGGCGATCGATGGAGTTCAGCCGATCCGAACGACGCCAACGCGCTGTTCCTTGCCTCCGGCAAGGCCGCGATCGAACCTGCGCCGGCCGGCAAATAAGCCACGTCCGGCTGGCGGCGAGGGGGCCGGCGCGCGCAGCGCGCCGCGGCTGAGTTTACTTTATGTCGAGGTAATTGATCGACACCCAAAAAAGCACGGGTGATTCCGGGCAATTTCTTATAAAGCTGGGGGATGTTGGCATTTAATATTGTCAAGCGGTTCCCATACTTCAGTTCATACCGGGCGCCGCTGGAATTTCCGAGGCATCGTTGAATATCCGTTCGCCCAAATTCGATCTCAACATGGATCCGCCGCTCAGGCCGGTCGACATTCCCGTTATCCATACCGATCCGCTGTCGGACAGCCTGCTGTATCTCGCGGCCCACCACGGCCGCGCGCTCAGCCGCAGTTCGCTGCTGGCGGGACTGCCCGTCGAACGGGGAATCCTGACCGCCGCCCTTTATGAGAGAGCCGCGCAGCGCGCCGGGCTGGAAGCGCAGTTGTCGGAACGCCGCCTGGAAGACATTCCCGCGCTCGTGCTGCCGGCGGTACTTCTGTTCCACGACGGCTCGACCCGAATTCTCGTAGGGATCGATCCCACCGCAGGTCGGCTCACGCTTGCGGACCCGTCGACCAAGGATACCGCCGCCGTGGAGCGGCTCGACGTCATCAAGGCCCAGTACGCCGGTTTTGCCTATTTCGTCAGGCCTGCGAGCGTCAGCGACCCGCGGGCCGTCGCCACCGGCGACCTTCCCAAGGCCCATTGGTTCTGGTCGGTCGTCAGCCGCTTCGGCGCCAATTACGGTCACGTCGCGATCGCGGCGTTCATCGTGAATATGCTGGCGCTGGCGGCGCCGCTGTTCACCATGAGCGTTTACGACCGCGTCATCCCGAACGGCGCGGTTCCCTCGCTGGTCGCGCTGAGCATCGGCCTTGCTCTCGCCATCGGCTTCGATTTCCTGCTCAAGGTGGTGCGCAGCCGCATCATCGACATGACCGGCAAGAAGATCGATGTCGTGCTCGCGGCGAATATTTTCGAGCATGTGATGGCCGTGAAAATGGACAAGCGGCCGCCATCGGTGGGTATCCTCGCCAATCAGATGCGCGACTTCGACTCGGTGCGTGAATTCTTCACCTCCGGAACGGTGGTTACCGCCACCGACATGCTGTTCGCGATCCTGTTCGTGGTTGTCCTCTTTGTCGTTGCAGGACAGCTGGCCTGGATCCCGCTGGCCATGTTGCCGGTCATGATCTGTGTCGGCCTGTTGCTGCAGCGGCCGCTGGATCGCGCGATGCGGCGC
>JAQGJF010000303.1 GCA_028290765.1 Tardiphaga sp. | reverse complement strand
CCGCCGCGCCTGGCGTTGCGGTCGATGAGGTCGAGTTCCAGTGGTCCTGTCCGCAGCATCGTCTCGCGGATGTCGATCTGTCGCCGATGCAGCAGTTCTTCCAGCCTGGCCAGGCGTGCGGCGATCTCGACCGCGTCGACGGCCGCCATGGCGCGGACCGTGATCGGGCCAGAGCCTGGACGTCGCCGTCCCCGGCTCGTCGACGGGTTGGACGCCTCGCGCGGAAATTCAGGCGATGCCGGCAGGAAGCTTTCATCGTCAAACGGCACATGATGGATGGGGCTTGTCATGGCTTGCCTCGCAAATTCGACGGTGGGGTGACGTCGGGGTGGCCGGGCATTTTCGTAAAATGCAGCAAACGCATGGTCCCTCGCTGCCGGGCGCCCCGTGGTTGGCGGTCAGTCCTACGACGCGGACGGGCGGGCGCTCGGCACCGGGTTGCGTCGTTGCAACGCCAACAACATATCGTCCGCGCGTCGAACGCGCCCGTTATCGGAGGTTAGCGGCGGTTAAGTATTGTGAGCAGGCCTTAAGGGGGCCCGCCGGTCGGGACCAGCACGCTCAGCGTCGGCTTTTTTGCGCAAGCCGCGCATTGAACGAAGCAAGATCGATCACGATTCGCTGATGGGTGCCGTTGCCGATCTCTTCCATTTCGTCGTGCGCCGACACCTTGAATTCGATGCGCTTGCCTTGAACCCTGGTGACCTCGGCTTCGGCGCGAACCTGGTGACCGACCGGCGTCGCGGCGAGGTGCCGGACGTCGATCGCGGTGCCGACCGCGCTCTCGCCTGGATCGAGATAGGGCCGCATCGCGTTCAGCGCAGCGTTTTCCATGATCAGGACCATGACCGGGGTCGCCAGCACCTGCGGCAGCATGGCGTCCTTGAACCGATTGGCGAGATGCTCCGGCTGCACCAGCAGCGTGAACGTCCCCTTTGTTCCAAGCGGAATCTCGCGCATCGGTCATTCTCCATCGGCGGCGATCACCTCGGCTTGCTGCAGTGCAGAAGCCAGAGTGATGCGCTGCACAAGAAACCGGATCTCCGCACCGCCGGCCGCCATCCGCACCATTTCCGACATAGCGTTCGTTAGAATTGTAAGCAGGTTATTCATCCTACATGCAACAGCCGGCTCCAGCCGCCGCGTCAAAACCACCCATTAAGATTCTTGATCCACGTTAAGCCCGGATTGTCTGGTGTTTTCATCTGGTCCGACGACGTGGACGACGTTTCATGCGTGCGATTTACGGAAGACTGGCCCGGTTACCGGGAGCTTCATTGCGGCGCTCGGCGTCTTTTTTGCGGCGTTGATCATCGTCGTATTTCTGGTGGATCTGCAGGCGCGCTATCGCGCCGTCCTCTCCGAGGCCAAAAGAGAGGCGCTGAACATCGCCGAGATTCTCGCCGAACACACCGCTCTGACATTTGAAGGCATCGATCGAACGCTGCTCGAAGCCGAGCGAATCCGTGAAGACAGTGTTGCGGGAAAATATGCCACGCCCTATGCCGCGGACGCCGCCTTGCGTCTTCTCAAGAAAGCCTCATCGGTCGTCGTTGCCGTCGGCTGGACCGATGCCGCCGGTAACATTCAGGCGCACTCCTACGATGGCGGGCCGCCGCGCAGCAATATCTCCGACATGCCGCACTTCACCGCCCAGCGCGACAACGCCGACGGCCTGCTGTTTGTTTCGCCACCCTATCGCTCGCCGGTCACCGGCAAATGGTCTGCGGCGGCGTCGCGGCGGTTGAACAATGCCAACGGCAGTTTTGCCGGCGTTGTTGCCGCGCCGCTCGAGCCGAGGCATTTCGCGCAGGTCTATCGTGCGATCGATGTCGGCGAGGACGGATCGGTGCTGTTGCTGCATCGCGTGGGCACCGGGCGGATTCTGGCGCGGCAGCCTGAGAAAGGCGCCATCGGAAGATCTTTCGCGGACAGTCCACTGCTTTCCGAATATCTGCCGAAATCGGAAGCGGGTTCCTACGAAACGGTCGGCGTTGTCGACGGCATCGCACGCGTCGTGAGTTACAAGGCGGTCCCCGGACTACCGCTGGTCCTGATCGTCACCTACGCCCGCAGCCACGTGTTGAAACCGAGGTTCCAGCACCTTTACATGGTCGGCCCGCTGGTCGCCATGATCGTCGGCGTCATCCTGTTCGGCACCTTTCGAATCGTGCGCCAGACCAATATTCTCGCCGAGAAAACCAGGATTCTGCAGCGGACCAACGTGCAGTTCGACGCCGCATTGAGCAACATGTCGCAAGGGCTCTGCCTGTTCGACGCCAACAGCAATCTGGTGATTGCCAATGATCGCTTCCGCGAGATTTACGGTTTCTCCGAACAGCTGGCCAGCCCCGGAATGCCGTTGTCTCGCCTGCTGCAGGTCCTCAAGGACCGCGGGGTCGGCGTCAAGGATGGCTCGCCCGTCGACGAGGTCGTTGCGAAGATTCCGACCAAGCTGAACCAGGTTCTTTCAGCTGCCGATGGTCGCGTGATTTCAATTCAACGCAGGCCGATTGCGGACGGCGGATGGGTCGCAACCCATGAAGACATCACCGAGCAGAAGCGCGCCCAGCGACTATTGACCGACAAAGCCGCCGAACTCGAGCGGATCAACACCCGCTTCGACGCGGCGTTGAGCAACATGTCGCAGTATCTCTCGCTGTTCGACGGGGAGCAGCGCGTC
>JAQGJF010000286.1 GCA_028290765.1 Tardiphaga sp. | reverse complement strand
CGAGGATGTACTTCTCGATCAGTACCCGATCATCGCCGAAGGAGGACACGGCTTCCCGTTGACAGCTGACCAACGCGTCGAGGAAATCCTCCGCCGCGTCGACGCGCCGCATCCCTTTGCCGCCTCCGCCCGCAACGGCCTTGATCAGAACCGGATAGCCGATCTCGTCCGCTTCGGCTTTGAGCCGTGGTGGCGACTGATCGTCGCCCATATATCCCGGCGTGACCGGTACGCCGGCCGCGACCATCAGCTTCTTCGCGGCATCCTTCAATCCCATCGCCCGGATCGCGCCCGGCGGTGCGCCGATCCAGGTGAGGCCGGCGGCCTCGACGGCTTCCGCGAATTCCGCGTTCTCGGAGAGGAAACCGTAGCCAGGATGGATCGCCTGCGCCCTGGTCGCGAGCGCTATTTCGATGATGTGGGCTGAGTTGAGGTAGCTTGCGCGCGCCGCCGGCGGACCGACGCAATGAGCCTCGTCGGCTTCGCTCACAAAGGGCATGCCGCGATCCGCCTCGGAATAAATGGCGACCGTGGCCACGCCCAGGCGATGCGCGGTTCGAATGATCCGACGGGCAATCTCGCCACGATTGGCGATCAGAATCTTGTCGAACACCGGCCTTACATCCGAAAGAGACCGAATCTCGGCTGATGCGGGATCGGCGCATTGAGCGTCGCCGCGAAAGCCAAGCCGAGCACATCGCGGGTGTCCAAGGGATCGACGATGCCGTCGTCCCATAGTCGCGCGGTGGCAAAATACGGGTTTCCTTCGTCCTCGTATTTCCGTCGAATAGGCGCCTTGAAGGCCTCCACCTCCTCTGACGTCCAGCGGCCAGCGTCGCGGTGCACGGTGGCCAGGACGGAGGCGGCCTGTTCACCGCCCATCACCGAGATGCGTGCGTTGGGCCAGGTGAAGAGGAATCGGGGGCTATAAGCCCGCCCGCACATGCCGTAATTGCCCGCACCGAAGCTGCCGCCGATGAGGACGGTGATCTTGGGCACCGTCGCGGTCGCTACCGCGGTAACCAGCTTCGCGCCATGCTTCGCGATGCCTTCTGCCTCGTATTTGCCGCCGACCATGAACCCCGAGATGTTCTGCAGGAACAAGAGAGGGATGCGGCGGAGACAGGCGAGCTCGATGAAGTGCGCGCCCTTGAGCGCACTCTCGGAGAACAGCACGCCGTTGTTGGCAATGATCCCGACCGGAATGCCCCAGATGCGCGCGAAGCCGCAAACGAGCGTGCCTCCATAACGCGACTTGAATTCGTGGAGCTGCGACCGGTCGACGATGCGACCGATGACCTCGTGGACATCGTAGGGCGCGCGTAGGTCCGTCGGCACGATGCCGTAGAGATCTTGCGGCTCGAGCTTTGGCGGTTCGGGTGCCTTCAGCTCGATTTCGGGTACTTTCGGTCGGTTGAGGGTGGCCACGATGTCGCGCACGATCAGCAGCGCGTGCAGATCGTTCTCTGCGACGTGGTCGACAACGCCCGATTTGCGTCCATGCGTCTCGGCGCCGCCCAACTCCTCGGCGGAGATCACCTCGCCCGTTGCGGCCTTCACCAATGGCGGTCCGCCCAGAAAAATGGTGCCTTGGTTGCGTACGATGACCGACTCATCCGACATCGCCGGCACGTAAGCGCCGCCGGCGGTACAGGAGCCCATGACGCAAGCGATCTGCGCGATCCCTTCGGCGGACATCTGCGCTTGGTTGTAAAATATACGGCCGAAATGGTCGCGGTCCGGAAACACCTCGGACTGGTGCGGTAAATTCGCGCCGCCCGAATCGACGAGATAAATACAGGGCAGCCGGTTCTCGCGTGCGATCTCTTGTGCCCGAAGATGCTTCTTCACCGTCATCGGGAAATAAGCGCCGCCCTTTACGGTCGGGTCGTTCGCAACGATCATGGCCTCCCGGCCGGAGACGCGCCCGATCCCAGCGATGAGTCCCGCGCCAGCCGCCTCATCGTCGTACATTCCATTCGCGGCCAATGGGCCGAGCTCGAGAAAAGGCGAGGCCGCGTCCAAGAGTCGAAGGACGCGATCCCGCGGCAACAGTTTGCCGCGCTCGGCATGCCGCTTGCGATGCGTCGCCGGGCCACCCAGGCTTGCCGCGGCGATACGAGACCGCAGGGTCGCTGCCAGAGACCGATTGTGCGCCTCGTTGGCGCGAAAGGTCTCGCTCGTTCGGTCGATCGCGGTTGCGAGAATCACGGGCCGGGTTCAGTGCGATCGCGGCCGAGAAGCCGCGCGGCATTTCGCCGATAGACATCTTGTCGGGAGAACCCGGCGACCGAGAGCGTCTCCAGCACTTGGCCAAAGCTGGTGATCGCTGGAAGCGGAGCCATCGGGAAATCGGTTCCGAACAGCACATGGTTGCGGCTAGTGACCTGCATGAGGGCCGAGATGGTCGAAGCACCCGCGGATAGCGCCGTGTCGTAGTAGAAGGAGGCGAAGGCCGCGTGCGCGTCGCCCACGCGCTCCAAAACGCCGGGCATCATTGATAGGGACAGCGCCACCCGCGGCACCAGGTAGGGCAGCGTGCCGCCCGCGTGCGCGAGGATGAAGCGAATATCGGCAAACCGCCGGAGCGCGCCCGCGATGATGAGACTGGTCGCCGTGCGCGTGGTTTCGAATGGAAATTCGAGCACCGATGCGGGTGCGAGCCTCGGGATGGCGTAGGCGGGATCGTTGGGATGGATGAAAACCACCGCCTTGCATCGGTTGAGCTCCTCGAGCAGGGGCACGAAGTGCTCATCGCCCAGATACCGGCCGCCATAGCTTGCGAAGATGATGAAGCCGTCCGCCTTTAGTATCTCGAGGCAATGCGACACCTCGTTCAGGCTTGCTTCGATATCGGGCAGAGGAAGGCTTGCAAACGACCCGAACCGGCCCGGGTGGCGCTGGCGCAGATCGGCGGCGGCGTCGTTGCATTTCCTCAGCAGAGTCGGCGCATCGGGAATCGGCGGGCCGGACGAGACCGATAGAATCCCTTCGCTGATGCCGTTGGCGTCCATCATCGCGATGGCGCGTTCGGGCGACCATTCGGGCGCCTTCTGGTTCGGCATTTGTCGCGCCAGCGTATCGAGGCCGATCTCGTCGACGTAAGGTTTCGGAAAGAAGTGTTGGTGCGTGTCGATCTTGCCCGATGCCATCTTTGTGCTTTCCATGAGCCCGAGTTGCTCGCAGCCGATCCTCACGCTGCGCCCTAGGCCAATGCCGGCCCGCGACCGAGCAAGGACAACATCACCCGCCGCAGCTCGATGGCTGGGGCGCTCGGCATTCCCCTGCTTCTCCAAGCGATGAAGCGATCGGGCCGCACGAGAAGGCAGCCGCGATCCGAGACATCGCGAAGCTGCGTCCATTCACCGATGAGGTCGTCGATCTCCTGTCGCAGCCCGACGCGGGCCGTCTCGATGCGAACGCCAAGCTCGGTTGCAACCGCTCGCGCGGCCTCGTCCCAGGCCTGACCGCCGATGCCCGTCAGCAACGTGAATCCCGTGTAGTCGGCCAGATCAAGCGTCGAGACTTGCTTCCCGTCGCGTTGGACCCAGACATGGGGCAGATGCGATCCGGCAACCGTGTCCGGCTGGAAGTAGAGTTCCCGATCGCGCTGATACTCAGGAAAGGGCTCGGCCGATAGGACGGCACGGCTGCGATAGCGCTGCCCCAACTCGACGCCGTGCGCGTTGAACTGGTATTCCATGAGACGGATGCCGGCGAGGAGTGCCGTTCGCCGTTCCTCCCCGCGCTCCGAATTGCCGAAGAGCTCATCGAGGTTGGCGCCAGCGTCGCCCTTGCTCATGCTGGGCTGCAATCCCGCCGCCTCTGACCACGGTCCAATCTCGACGTGGCTCTTCATGGCGCGATTGATCACTTGGCGCCCGACCGGTTGTCGCTCCTCGCTGTAGCTGTCGAGGAGATGTTCATGGGCGCGCCCCGACAGCACCAAGGCGAGCTTCCAGGCCAAGTTGTACGAGTCCTGGACGGACGTATTTGACCCGAGGCCGTTCGCCGGCGAGTGACGGTGCGCGGCATCGCCCGCGAGAAAGACGCGGCCCATGCGATATCGCGTGGCCACGACTTGGTTGACCTGCCAGCGCGAGATCTTTTTGATCTTGAAAGGCACCTCGGGGTCGCCGATCGCTTCGCGAATATAGCCCTCGAGAACGTTCTCTTCCGTCGATCCAGGCGCCCATCCATGGCGAAAAAAGAACGGGTTCCACTCCGTCCACGGCGTCACGCATGGCCAGATGCTCATCCAGATATCGCTTGATTGAGGAGTGATGAATGCAATCGCTCCGGAGCGGTGTGCCGTATACTTGGTGAGATCGGCATCGAGCCAGACGCTGATTGCCTCGCCAATGTTGAATTCGCCCTCGAACTCAAAACCGGTCGCGGTCGCGACTGTGCTGCGGCCGCCATCGGCGCCGATGAGATACTTGCAGCGGATCTCATACTCGCGCTCGTTCAACCGGTCGCGAACTCTCGCGGTCACCGCCTTCTCGTCCTGACGGAGATCGATCAGCTCTGCGTTGAACCGGATTTCGGCTCGATGCCGCTTTGCGGCGTCGAGGATGATAGGCTCGAGCTTATGTTGCGAGATGTTGCACATCGCGCTCGTACTGGCGCGTTCATAGTCGGTCCTGCGATCGATCCCGGCTCCCCACGCCATCGTCCGCGACAGCTCCACACCGGCAAACGAGGTTGCGAAAATCTGGGTGCCCATGATGTTCTGAGGCATCGCCGCTTGGCGCAGATCGTCTTCGACGGCCAGATCCCGCAAAATCTCGACGGTCCTCTGATTGGTGATGTGGGCGCGAGGAGAATCAGCCGTGCCGCCATATTTCGTGATGGTGATGGCGCTTACGCCAGCCCGAGCCAAGAGCGCGGACGCGGTGAGTCCGGCTGGTCCCGCGCCGACGATGAGTACGTCCGTATCAATCAGGTCCATCGCTCATCACTCCCAATCGGCCGCTTGCCAGCGCTTTGGCACATCGATTTAGAGAGATGGTCGACGGGCCGAATGCCGTATCATTCCTCGTTTCGGTCGAAACTTCTTGACACAAATAGGCAGGTTTGGGATTGCGGCGAGGCTCGGGAACAGGACGTCGATCGTCATCCCAAGCTTCAGATGATCCTGGGCCACATCGGGGAATGCATCCCGTTCCACATCTGGAGCATCGACCATACGCTGCAGATCGCGCTGCGCGGCAATCCTGCGAAACGCCGGTCAGCGCCCATCTGCGCGACAACGTCCACATCACGACGAGCGGCGTATTCCATCCCCCGGAGATGCTGCTGACCATGTCGACGATGGGTTGCGATCGTATTCTGTTCTCAGTGGACCTCGAGCCCCAAAGCCCGAGTCCAAAAGCGCGCATCGCCATCAAGAAGCGAATTG
>JAQGJF010000251.1 GCA_028290765.1 Tardiphaga sp. | reverse complement strand
ACTCGCTGCGGAATACGCGCTCGGCACCCTCGACGCCGAGGAGCGCGCGCAGGTCGAGACGATGATGTCCGTCGACAAGGATTTCACAGCGCTGGTCGAAGCCTGGGAACGCAAACTCGGCGTGCTCAATCAGATGGTGGGTTCGGTCGAACCCCGCGCCGAGGTCTGGGAGAAGATCAAGGCGGCGGTCGGACTTGCCGAGGCGCAATTGCCGCTGCAGCTTCCGCAGGCGCCGGCGCCACCGGCTGCCACCGAGGTCGCGGCGCCCGATGCGGCGGCCGACACGTCCAACGTCGTCGAATTTTCCAGGCAGATCCGCCGCTGGCGCGGCATCGCGAGGGTGACGAGCGCACTGGCCGCCGCACTGATCGCACTGATCGCGGTGCAGGTCACAAGGCCGGACCTGCTGCCCGAGGGGCTGCGTCCCAAGGCCCCGCCGCCGCGTATCGTCCAGGTTCAGGCGCCCGCTTCGGCGACCCCGGCGCAATATGTCGCGCTGCTGCAGAAGGACAGCGCATCGCCGGCCTTCATTCTGACCGTCGATGCGGCCATGAAGAATTTCACCGTCCGCAAGGTCGGCGCTACGCCCGAGACCGGCAAGAGTTTTGAACTCTGGCTGGTGTCGGACAGGCTGCAGCGCCCGCGCTCGCTTGGCGTGATCGGCGGCAACGATTTCACCAGCCGGCAGGCGCTCGCCTCCTACGACAGCGATACCGTGAACAAGGCGACCTACGCCGTTACCACCGAGCCCGAAGGCGGCTCGCCGACCGGCGCTCCAACCGGGCCGATCGTATTCACCGGCAAGCTGATCGAAACCGTGCCGGCGCCGGCCCAGCCGCCGCGGTAAGGGACACCCACCAAAGAAAAACGCCCGTGGGGAGCGGGCGTTTTCCGTCGTAGTCCACTTGGGGTCGTGGGGTCTTCAAGTACTCACGTGGCGACTTTGGGGGGCTGGTTAAAGAGCCGCGTGAATTCGTGGAACTGCTTTGAACTAAGGTCTCCTTAGCGAACGACTGAAACGCCCGAGTTGGTGACCGCGACCGGCTTGCCGGCCTTCATCACGCGCGCCGTCTGGGTGTATCCGTCGTCGGAATTGATACGGGCTGAGATGCCGAACCCGGCCACCGCGATCCCGGCCACGAGCGCAACGACCACAATCTTGAGGTGGGTCATGCGATCGGCACTGTAAATCGAATGGTTCATGGAAGCCCTCCTGCCGTCTAAGCTGCCTTTGCAAATTCGTCGCTTAGATTTGCCGGCAGGTTCAACATCTCAATGCAGGGAACGTAGGGATTCGGCTTTTGGTTCCAAAGGGGCGATCACAAGGCAGTGATAAGACGTGAACGCCCGCGAGTTTCCGACCAGACCCCACTCACCTTATAAGATATTTATAAATAAAATCAATATCTTATACAATCAACCCGCGAGCGAGGGTATTTACCCTCGAAAATCTCACCGGGCGATAAAACGCTTGGCTGTGTTCAAAAAGCCGCAGCAATTTCAACGGGTACAGGGTCGCCAGCTAAACGCTGCCGACCGTCTTCAGCCGGGCGCGCGGATGAATTTCAGCCTGCGACAAAACGGTCGTTTGCGACCTGAAGCGCTCGACCAGCGAGCGGACGAACGGCCGGATCGCCGCCGACGTCACCAGCACCGGCGCTTCGCCTTCCCGCGCCGCCTGCTCGAAGCGGTCTCGAACCGTGATCATGAACTCGGACAGTTTTGACGGCTGCATCGCGAGGCTGCGCTCGTCGCCCTGCCCGACGATCGACTCGGCAAAGGCCTGCTCCCATTTGGCCGACAGCGCGATCAGCGGCAGATAGCCGTTCATCGAGGTGTTCTGGGCGCAGATCTGGCGCGCCAGGCGGGCGCGGACATGCTCGACCACCGTCGCCGGATTGCGCGAGAACGCCAGCGCGTCGGCGATGCCTTCGAGGATGGTCGACAGGTCGCGGACCGAAATCCGCTCGGCCAGCAACAGTTGCAGCACGCGCTGGATGCCCGACACGGTGATCTGCGACGGCACGATATCCTTGGTCAATTCGCCCTGCTCCTTCGGCAGATCCTTCAGCAGTTTCTGCACTTCGCCATAGGACAACAGGTCCGACATGTTGCCTTTGAGCAGCTCGGTCAGGTGGGTCGAGAGCACGGTCGCCGCATCGACGACGGTGTAGCCCTTCAGCGTCGCTTCTTCCTTCAGGGCGGAATCGACCCAGGTCGCCGGCAGCCCGAAGGTCGGCTCGGTGGTGTGGATGCCGGGCACCGAGACCTGATTGCCGCCGGGATCCATGACCATGAACTGGTTCGGCCAGATCCGGCCGGAGCCGGCATCGACCTCCTTGATCTTGATGATGTAGGTATTCGCCTCCAGCTGCACATTGTCGAGGATGCGGACCGCCGGCATCACGAAACCCATCTCGACCGCGAGCGAACGGCGCAGCGCCTTGATCTGCTCGGTCAGACGGTCGGTGCCGTCGGGCCCGTTGACCAGCGGCAGCAGCGCGTAACCCAGCTCGATCTTGAGATCGTCGATCTTGAGCGCCGCCGAGATCGGCTCTTCCGCCGCCGCCGCGGCGGCGGCCGCAGCTGCCGGCGCCGCCGCTGCGGTCGCCTTCTCGACGGCGACGGTCTTCTGCTTCTTGCGCGACGAAAACGCCAGGTAGGCGGCACCGCCGCCCAGCAGCAGGAACGGCACCATCGGAATGCCGGGCAGCATCGCCAGCACCAGCATCACGCCCGCCGACATCCCCGCCGCCTGCGGATAGCCGGAGAGCTGCTTCATCAGCGCCTTGTCGGCAGCGCCGCTGACACCCGCCTTGGAAACCAGAAGGCCCGCCGCGGTCGACACGATCAGCGCCGGGATCTGGGTGACCAGGCCGTCGCCGACGGTGAGCAGCGTGTAGGAACGGGCGGCCTCGCCAAAACCGAGGCCCTGCTGGGCGACGCCGATGATGATGCCGCCGATGACGTTGATGAATACCACGAGCAGGCCGGCGACCGCGTCACCGCGCACGAATTTCGAGGCACCGTCCATGGCACCGAAGAAGCCGCTTTCGTCCTCCAGCGCCTTGCGGCGCTCCTTGGCGGTGGCTTCGTCGATCAGGCCGGCGGAAAGATCGGCGTCGATCGCCATCTGCTTGCCGGGCATGGCGTCGAGGTGGAAGCGCGCCGCGACTTCGGCGATACGGCCGGAGCCCTTGGTGATGACGACGAAGTTCACGATCACCAGGATGGCGAAGACGATGATGCCGATGACGAAATTGCCGCCCATCACGAAATTGCCGAACGCCTCGATGACGTGGCCGGCAGCCGCCGAGCCCTCATGGCCGTGCGACAGGATCAGGCGGGTGGAGGCGAGGTTGAGCGACAGCCGCAACATCGTCGAGATCAGGAGGATGGTCGGGAACGCCGAGAATTCCAGCGGCGCCTGGATGAACAGCGAGGTCATCAGGATCAGGATCGACAGCGTGATCGAGATGGCGAGAAACAGATCGAGGATGATCGAGGGCAGCGGCAGGATCAGCACGACCAGGATGGTCAGGATGCCGAATGCCAGCGCGAGATCGCCGCGCTTGAGGATCCGGCCGATCTCTCCGAGGCTGGGAAATCCCGATACCGCTCCGCCCTGCCCCGCCGTTACGTCCGTCATCGTTGCCGCTTCCCCCCGCGAATGTCGCTCACGGGTGCCAAACGTCTGCGCGGCGGCCGAAGGGCCACCGTTTCGAAAGTGAGGCACTGCGCTTGCGTCCACGGGCTTTCCCCCGTTCTACGCGGCCAACGACACTCGACTTCACTGGGCAAATTTTGCCCAGTTTATGGTTAGCAAAGAGTTAACGGTGGTTCCCTCCGGGCGGGCTCAGGACGTTTTATCGCAGTGCTTCTGCATGCCTAATATTTCATCATGCCGCTTGACCCCGAAGCACCGGCCGACGAAGTTGCGGCGTGGACGCAACCTCCCCTCAAGCCCAGGATTCGGCGCGCTTCGTCCCTGACTCACGTCAGGCATGGGTGAGACTCGCGCTTGCCCTGGTCATCGGCTCGATTGGCAGCGTCGGCATGTGGTCCGTCGTGGTCGCCCTGCCGATGGTGCAAGGCGAATTTGGAGCGACGCGGGGCGCGGCCTCGCTGGCCTTTACGTTCGTGATGATCGGCTTCGGTCTCGGCGGCGTCGTGACCGGAAAGCTGACCGACCGCTTCGGCATCGTCACCGCGATCGGCATGGGGATCGGGCTGGTCGCGCTCGGCTATGTCGGCGCCGGCTACGCCACCAGCATGTGGCAATTCACGCTGGTGCATTTCGCCATCGGCGCAGGCTCCTCGGCGACGTTCGGGCCCTTGATGGCCGAGGCCTCGCACTGGTTCGAGCACCGGCGCGGCATCGCCGTCACCATCGCCGCCAGCGGCAATTATATCGGCGGCACGATCTGGCCGCCGCTGGTCAATTGGGGAATGCAATCCTTCGGCTGGCGACCGACCCATATCGCGGTCGGCCTCGGCAGCGCCGCAGCGATGGTGATCGTGCTGACGATCCTGCGGATGCAGATGGGCGCGGCGACGCGGCGAAGCCATGTCAACGAGCCGCCGCCGCGGATCGACCTGCAGGTCAGTACCAACACGCTCACGGTCCTGCTGTCGATCGCCAGCATCGCCTGCTGCGTGGCGATGGCGATGCCGCAGGTTCACATCGTCGCCTATTGCGGCGACCTCGGCTACGGCGTGGCGCACGGCGCCGAGATGCTGTCGCTGATGCTCGGGTTCGGCATCGTCAGCCGGATCGGTTCGGGTTTCCTCGCCGACCGCATCGGCGGCGTTCGCACGCTCCTGATCGGATCGGTGGCGCAGGGCTTTGCGCTGCTGTTCTATTTGTTCTTCGACAGCCTCTCCTCGCTCTACATCATCTCGGCGATGTTCGGCCTGTTCCAGGGCGGCATCGTGCCGAGCTACGGCATCATTGTGCGCGAATATTTCTCGCCGAAGGAAGCCGGCACACGCGTCGGACTCGTTCTCATGGCG
>JAQGJF010000218.1 GCA_028290765.1 Tardiphaga sp. | reverse complement strand
CGCCAGCCGGTTCGCAAAATGGTCAGGCACAACCAGAACATCATCCGCGGAAATCATGGCGTGATGAATCTGGATTCGCGGCGCCGTCGATTGTCGTTTTGGCGCATGTCCTTGTCGGCGAACCGGATCCCACTTCGCCGGGACATGCGTTACATCACCCCATTCAATCGGCGCCAGACCGCTCCCAAAACGTTGGAATAGTCATCGGTCCAGACCTTCTGGCCGGCGTCGGGCACCGCCGCGACCCATCCGTCGCCCTTGGTCACGGCGCCGACATCCGCATCGTCGCGGGCCGCAATGACGGCCTGATTGGCAAAAATATACTCGTTATTGCGATGCGGGTCGTTGGTATAGACCCAGCTTTTCAGATCATTGGCCTTGGCAATGCCGACGATGACGCTGGCCAGTTCGAGATGGCGGTTCGACACATGCATCACGATCGCGCCGTGGGGGGCGAGCTTGTCCTTGTAGATCTTCATCGCCTCTTGCGTTGCGAGATGGATCGGGATCGCGTCGGATGAATAGGCATCGATGACGATCAGATCGTAGGTCCCGTCGGTCTCCTTCGCAAAAGTCAGCCGCGCGTCGCCCATCACCGGCTGCAGATCCGGCTGGCATTTCTGGATGAAGGAAAAACGATTTGGATCGCGGGCGATGTCGACGATCGCCTGGTCGATTTCGAAGAACTTCCAGTTCTCGCCCGGCTGCGAGGCGCATGTCAGGGCCGCGGATCCGAGCCCGATCACCGCGACGCGTTTCAGGCCGCCCCTGGCGGCGCGGACGGCCGCGATGGCCCGTCCCATGCCGCCTTCGCGGTAGTAATAGGAGATCGCCTCCGGACGGCCCGTGATCGGGCTGCCGTCGTCGTTGCGGACTTTTTCCGCGCCATGCACCGTCGTGCCGTGCATCAGGAGGTGGTAGCGGCCATCCGAGGTGACGACGACCTTGTGCACGCCGAAGAAACTTCGAACGGTTTCGACGTGGCCCTTGTCGCTCGGGTAGATCCGGATCAGCACCAGCGCCAGGGCCACGGTTGCCGCGAACTTCCAGCGATCGACCCGCAGGATGACCGCGGCGAAAAGCGACGCGATGGCGACGAGGGCAATCAGTGACGTCCGGATCTTGTCGAGCAGCGGCGCCGTTGCCGCGCCTCCGAGCGCGAGCGCGATCAATGCCACCGCGGCGATCGCGAGCGCCGGCCAATACCAGCGGCTTTTTTGTTTTGACGCGTTTTCTTCACGCGAACCGGTATCCACTTCGCTTGAAAACGCTCTAAAGCGCGGCGATTGGTCGGCGTCATCGGACCGGCACAGCGCACTGAGCCCGAGCAGGATCGGATATTCCGCGACCCATGAAAACGAAAACGGCGCGATCAGGCCCGCAAACAGGCCGCCGACCATGCCGCCGAACGAGAGCGCCACATAAAACCCGGTCAGATGCTGCGCCGCCGGCCGTGACCGGGCGAGTTCGCCGTGGCAGGCCATCGCGATGATGAAAAAGCAGACCAGATGACCGAACAGCAGGACAAACAGATTCGTATCGCCGCCGGACATCAGCAGCAGGATGATGCCGACGATCGCGAGCGGCTGCAGCGTCAGCATCCAGCGATGCGGCAACAGCGGACGGCTCTGGAACACCAGCACCCAGGTCAACAGGTACAGCGACAGCGGCAGCACCCACAGCAGCGGCGCCGCGGCGACGTCGGTCGAGATATGCGCGGTCACGGCGATCAGCAATCCGGACGGTACCGCGGCCAGGAAAACCCAGCGTCCCCACACCAGCCAGGTCGGCGCGGCGGCAACCGGTCTCCCGTCTTCGGCTCCAGCCACCGCATATTGCGGCGAGCGCAGCAGCAGGATGCCGCAGCCGCCGATCAGCACGATCAATAGCACGTAGCCATAGGTCCAGATCAGGTTCTGCGTCTGCAGCGAGAAGAACGGTTCCAGCAGCAGCGGATAGGACAACAGCGCCAGGAAGCTGCCGATGTTGGAGGAGGCATAAAGGAAATAGGGATCCTGCCCGTCGGGATGACCGGTGCGGACGAACCAGGCCTGCAGCAGCGGGTTGTTGGCGGCCAGGGCGAAGAACGGCAGACCGATGGTCGCGGCGAACAGACCCAGCAGCCAGATCGCGTAACCGCTTTCCGGCGGGCTCGACCACGAAGCGCCGATCGACAATGGCAGGGTCAGAAGCGCGACCACCAGCAGCGAGAGATGGACGATGATCGGGATCGTGCGGCTGCGCAGCGTCATCAGATAATGCGCGTAGGCGTAACCGCCGAGCAGCAGCGACTGGAAGAACACCATCGCGATCGACCAAACCGCCGACGATCCGCCGAGCCGCGGCAGGATCATTTTCGTGAACAGCGGCTGAACCGAAAACAGCAGCAGCGCACTGACGAAAATCGAGGCGGTATAGCAGACGATGACCAGCGTGCGGCTGACGTCGAGAGCGCGGCCCGGACGAGCGGCGGTGGTGACGGTCATGGAAACTCCAGCGATCGAGTGCCGACTGCCGGCGCCCGCGCATGGAAGCTCTTCAACCCCGATGGCCATTGGCGACGCCGCGACCTTCAGCCGTAGGCGTCAAAGCTTAAAAAAGGCTTTGGTAATTCTGCGAAGTTGCACCGGGAGCAGCGGTATTCCCCCTCGTCTTGCCGGTTCAGAGCGTGCCAAAAGCGCTTCCGGGTGGCTTCCCCCACCCCGACCCTCCCCCGCGAGCGGGAGAGGGAGCGCGCCGCCGCCGCGATTGCTTCAGTCAATCGCTTCAACGGCGAAGACGGCCGCTGCTCGGATCTGATGTAAGGCTCAACCTCGCTCCATCGGAGGCCTGCTCCCTCTCCCGCTTGCGGGGGAGGTAGATTCGAGCGGAGCTCGAATCCGGGTGGGGGCATTCTCACCGTGTGTGAATCTCGGGAAACGCCCGGGCGCCGGCCTTAGGCCAGCGCCTTCAGCGCCGCCCTGCCCGCGAACTTGGCCTGGCTGCCGAGTTCCTGCTCGATGCGCAGCAGCTGGTTGTACTTCGCGGTACGGTCGGCGCGGGCCAGCGACCCGGTCTTGATCTGTCCGCAATTGGTGGCGACGGCGAGGTCGGCGATGGTGGAATCCTCGGTCTCGCCGGAACGGTGCGACATCACCGCGGTATAGCCGGCCTTGTAGGCCATCTCGATCGCGCTCAGCGTCTCGGTCAGCGTGCCGATCTGATTGACCTTGATCAGGATCGAATTGGCGCGACCGTTCTTGATGCCGTCTTCGAGCCGGTTCACATTGGTGACGAACAGGTCGTCGCCGACCAGCTGGCACTTGGCGCCGATCAGGTCGGTCACCCGCTTCCAACCGTCAAAATCGTCCTCCGCCATGCCGTCCTCGATCGAGACGATCGGATAGCGCGACACCAGCTCGGCGAGGTATTTCGCCTGCTCCTCGACCGAACGGGTTTTACCTTCGCCTTCATAGACATAGGCGCCGTTCTTGAAGAATTCGGTGGACGCCGGATCGAGCGCCAGCATGACGTCCTCGCCGGGCTTGTAGCCGGCGGTTTCGATTGCCTTCATGACCCAGCCCAGCGCCTCGTCCGCCGACTTCAGGTTCGGCGCGAAGCCGCCCTCGTCGCCGACATTGGTATTGTGGCCGGCGTCATGCAGGGCCTTCTTCAGGGTGTGAAAGATCTCCGAGCCGCAGCGCAGCGCTTCGGCGAAGCTCGCCGCCCCCACCGGCATGATCATGAATTCCTGGAAATCGATCGGATTGTCGGCATGTACGCCGCCATTGATGATGTTCATCATCGGCACCGGCAAGGTCCGCGCCGAGGTACCGCCGACATAGCGATACAGCGGCATGTCGAAGGATTCCGCGGCGGCCTTGGCGACCGCGAGCGAGACCCCGAGAATGGCGTTGGCGCCGAGCCGCGACTTGTTGGGCGTACCGTCGAGCTCGATCATGATCTGGTCGATCTGGACCTGCTCTTCGGCCGCCATTTCACTGAGCGCCTCGAAGATTTCGCCGTTGACGGCCTCGACCGCCTTCAGCACGCCCTTGCCGAGATAGCGCCCCTTATCGCCGTCGCGCAGTTCCACCGCCTCATGGGCGCCGGTGGAGGCGCCGGACGGCACCGCCGCGCGGCCCATCGAGCCGTCTTCCAGCACCACATCGACTTCGACCGTGGGATTGCCCCGGCTATCGAGAATTTCGCGGCCGATGATGTCGACGATTGCAGTCATGATATGCGCCTTGATTTCGTTGATCCGCTCGGTGCGTGGCGTCTTACACGCCGCGCAATGAAATGTGAACGCCTTCCGCGCAGCCGCCGCCTGCCGCGGGGCGACACTTCGCGCTATGCTCGTGCGCGGTTGATCTTCGCGTCCAGACCTTCCTTCTCCGTGAGCAGAGGTAACGCCATGAATCGCCGCGATTTTCTCATCTCGACCGCCGCCGGAATCGTTGCCATGCCTGCCCTGCTGCGCAGCGTCCGCGCCCAGGACAGTCGGTTCCGCGTCAAATATTATCCGATCAAGGCCGGGATCGGCTTGCATGACGTCGCCCCCGCTCCCGACGGCACGATCTGGTTCACCGGCCAGGGCAGCGGTGTGCTTGGGAGACTGGAACCCCGAGACGGCTCGTTCAAGACCGTCGATCTCGGCAAGGGCGCGGCACCTCACGGCGTTACCGTCGGCCCCGACGGCGCGCCTTACGTCACCGAGGGCGGGCAGAATGCGATCGCGCGGGTCGATCCCGCCGATCTCACGGTCACGCTGTTCCGCCTGCCGGTGACGGATCCCTACACCAACCTCAATACCGGCGTCTTCGATAAACGCGGCACCTATTGGTTTACCGGTCAAGCCGGCATCTATGGGCGGCTCGAACCGAAGACCGGCGAGGTGAAGGTGTTCGAGGCGCCGAAGGGTCCCGGAGCGTATGGCATCACGGTGACCCCCGCCGGCGACGTCTGGTACGCCTCGCTGGCCGGCAGCCACATCGCGAAGATCGATCCCGCGACGGGTCTGGCGATGGTCGTCCAACCGCCCACCCCCAAGCAAGGCGCACGGCGTGTGTGGTCGGACAGCAAAGGCCGGATCTGGGTCAGCGAATGGAACAGCGGCAACGTGTCGGTGCACGATCCAGCCGATGCTTCGTGGAAAACATGGAAGCTGCCCGGCACTGCCCCGCGCACCTACGCTGTCTATGTCGATGACAAGGACAAGGTCTGGCTGACCGATTTCGCCGCGAATGCGATCGTCCGCTTCGATCCTGTGTCCGAAAAATTCACCGCTTTCGCCAGCGACAAGCAAGGCGCCAATGTCCGACAGCTGGATGGCAGGCCCGGCGAAGTCTGGGGCTGCGAATCCGGCAATGACCGGCTGGTCATGATCCAGACGACCGCCCCGGCCTGAACGCTGGTCGCCGGTCCATCCTTCTGTCGGCGTTCGCGCCGACGGTTGACGACGATGCCTGCTTGCGTCCATGTCAACGCCCGTACAGGACACAACAATGGCTCGAAAAACATTACAGCTCGGCCGCGCCGTGGCGTGGCCGCAGACCCCCGACGAGGCGCAGCTCGACCGCGTGCCTAATCCGCAAAAAGACACCAATTACGTGGTGCGCTTCACCGCGCCGGAATTCACCTCGCTCTGCCCGGTCACCGGACAGCCGGATTTCGCCCATCTGATGATCGACTACGTGCCGGGGGCGTGGTTGCTGGAGTCGAAGTCGCTCAAACTCTATGTCGCCAGTTTCCGCAATCACGGCGCGTTTCACGAGGACTGCACGGTGGCGATCGGCAAGCGCATCGCGGGCGCGATCAAGCCGCGCTATCTGCGCATCGGCGGCTACTGGTATCCGCGCGGCGGCATTCCGATCGACGTGTTCTGGCAGACCGGCCGGGTGCCGAAGGGGCTGTGGCTACCCGAGCAGGGCGTCGCGCCTTATCGCGGCCGGGGCTAAGCAAGCGAAAGGTCGGGCTGGTTCAGCCATCCGAATTGGATCCTAATACGCGCTGAGCAGATCGACCTTGGCGTTGGCCAGGATCAGGCGCCGCGCCAGCAATGCAGAAAGGTTGCGCATGATCTTCATCGCGATTTGCGGATGGAGCTGGCGGTAATCGGAAAAACTGTCGAGCGGCAGTTCGAGGCACTTGACCGGGGTGTCGGCCCACACGTCAGCGCTGCGCTTGTTCTCGATGATGGCCATCTCGCCGAATTCCATGCCGGGTCCGAGCGAAGCCAGCCGCACGCCGCTCGGCAGTTTCACGCTCACCATGCCGCTCTGCAGGAAGAACAGCGAGTTGGCGGGCTCGCCGGCACTGATGATGCGTTGGCCGGCCTCGTAACGGCGCGGCGTCGATAGTTCCGCCAATGCCGCGATTTCATCGATAGCGAGATCCGCCAGCAACGCCTGCTCGCCGAGATGGCTGGTTTCCTTTTGCGACGTGAAACCGCCGTAGCGGTAGATGATCTGATCCTCGGCCCATTCGACCGCTTCGTCGAGCAGCGCGAAGCGGCGTAGCGTGTGCGGTTCGGCGGTGCGCGCGCAAACCGCCCGCCATACCGCCGAGGTGGCTTCAAGCCCGGTTAGAATCGACGTGACGCCGGCGTTGCCGAGGATCGTGAGGTTTTCGCCGAGCAGTTGCGCCCCTGCCGCAGTCAGATCGGGCACGCGGCGAAAATCGAGAATCAATAGCGGCGCGTTCGGCGGCTCGCCGGCCAGCCGTCGCGTCACATAGTCGATCGTCGCGAAATTCAAGGCACCGACCAGTTCGATCACGCGAATGTCGCTGTGGCGTTCGTCGAGGATCTGCTGCTCGTGGGGCTGACGGCTGCGGCGCGATGAAATACCGTAGACGTCATAGTCGGCAATGATGCAGGTGCGAACGTCGGCGCTGCGGTTGAGCATATGCAGATCGAAGCGCGATGAGATCGCTTCGCAGACTTTGAGACCGCGCACGCTGTTGCCGTGGCTGTCGAGACTCGGCGAGAAGGTGCCAAGACCCATCTGCGAAGGAAGTGCCGCGACGATGCCACCGCCGACACCGCTTTTGGCGGGAATGCCGACGCGATAGATCCATTCGCCCGCGTAGTCATACATGCCCGAGCTCGTCATCACCGAGAGCGTGCGGGCGACGATGGTGGGCGTGATCACCTGAACCCCCGTCACCGGATTGACGCCGCGATTGGCCAGCGTCGCCGCCATCACCGCGAGATCGCGCGCGGTGACCAGGATGGCGCATTGCCGGAAGTACGTATCCAGCACCGCATCGACGTCGTTCTGCAGCACCAGGTAGTTGCGCAGCAGCCAGGCGATCGCGCGATTGCGATTGCCGGTCAAGGCCTCCGACGCGTGAACGGCATCGTCGACGCCAAGCTCGCGCCCGGCAAACGCGCTGAGCTTCTCGCGGATGCGCTCGAACGCCGATGCGCCGTCGGCCTGATGGATCAGTCCGGAACAGGCGATCGCGCCCGCGTTGACCATCGGATTGAACGGCCGGTTGTCGTTGGTCAGCCTGATCGAGTTGAATGCCTCGCCGCTCGGCTCGACGCCGATTGCAGCTGCGACGCGCTCTTCGCCAACGAGGTCGAGCGCGAGCGCAAACACGAAGGCCTTGGAGACGGACTGGATGGTGAACGGCACGGCGCTGTCGCCGACCTCATAGACGTGGCCGTCGATGGTGACGAGCGCGACGCCAAAATGCGCCGGATTGGCGCGTTTCAACTCCGGAATGTAATCGGCGACCGCGCCGGAATGATCGGATTTGAATTCCTCATAGCAGCCGGTCAAGAAACCCTGCAGCGGAGGCTGAGTAGCATAACCGGTATTTCTGACCGCGCTATTAGCTCCGGCCGGGCTGGCAAATCGGGCGTCCACGTTCTCACCTTAAATATCTGAAAATCAAGCAATCCTCGTGCCATCGGCACCACCCGACTTGCGCATTCGCGTCTCATGACACACCACGGATCTGTGCCAGCCAGGCGCGAGAAAGCTATTTCCGGACCAATCGCGTAGGATTTACGCCATTCTTGCCCAGCCGGAGTGAAATCGGCGACGCGAGGATACCGCGCGCAACAGGTGGACAAGCGGCGGTACGGCGATCAGGTCGCGCCCGCATCCGCCGGCTTCCTCGGCCGTAGCAGGTGCGCGCAGGCGAAGCCCAGGCCGACCATGATCAGCGCGCTGGTCAGCAAGGTCGGGATCTTGCCGACGTTGAGGATGCCGAAGCCGTAGGCGATCGGCCCGACGGTCTGCCCCATGAAAAAGAAGAACGAATGCAGCGCCATCGAGGTCGCGCGCGCCTCCACCGAGAGTTCGCTGGCGAACACCTGCAGGCAGCCATGGAT
>JAQGJF010000214.1 GCA_028290765.1 Tardiphaga sp. | reverse complement strand
GATCGAGCCCATATTCAGCGAAGCCACTTCCGGCTTGAAGAATTCGGCCGGCTTGACCCGCTCTTCCACCTTCATGAACGGGCTGCCGCCGGTGGTGATGTTGATCGCGGCATTGGTCTGCTGCTTGATCCGCGACAGGAAGCGGCCGAAGCCTTCCGGAGTCTGGTCCGGCCGGCCGTTCTGCGGATCGCGGGCATGCAGATGAATCACGGCGGCGCCGGCCTCGGCGGCGCCGAGCGCGCCGGCGATGATTTCATCGGGCGTGATCGGCAGATGCGGCGACATCGAGGGCGTATGAATAGCTCCGGTCACGGCGCACGTAATCACAACTTTGCGTTTGCTAGCCACAGTCTTACCTCCACAGGGTCTTGAACCAAATCGACAGGAATGAATGGATTATTTCGCCTCGAATGAGGCGAAAGGACCGTCGGCAAACACCACCTTGCCGCCGACCATGGTCAGCATTGATCTGATCTTGCCGACGTCCTTGACCGGCACGGTCGTGTAATCCGCCGACAGCACCGCCAGATCGGCGAGCTTGCCGGGCTCGAGTGTGCCGCGCCGGTCGTCCTCGTTGGCCTCGAACGCCGAGTTTTTGGTGTACATTTCGAGCGCCTGCCGGCGGGTCGGCGCCTCCTCATTGCCGCGCGTGACGGTGCCGCCGATGGTGGTGCCGTCGAGATACCATTGCAGCGACACGAACGGATTGTAGGACGAGACGCGGTGCGCATCGGTGCCGCCGGTGACCATGATGCCCATGCGCAACGCCGTTGCGATGCGCGGCAGGCTCCGCGCCGCCTCGACGCCGACCTCCTTCTGCAACCGCTCGCCGCCGAAATAAAGCCCGTCCTGGACGCCCCAGATCAATCCGAGTTTCTTGATCCGCGCCAGATTATCCTCGGACGCGTTATAGAGATGCAGCACCGTCCAGCGCAGGTCGCGGACCGGATTGTCCTTGCTGATCTCCTCGACGACGTCGAGCAGGTTGTTGACGGTGCGATCGGGATTCCAGTGCAGCTGAATGGTATAGCGCTTCGACGCCGCCCATTTCAGCAGGTCGAGCAGCTTGGCCTTGCCGTCCGGCGTGATGTCGCCGTCGGTCCAGTCGGCCCAGATCAGGATCTCGCCCGGCCCGTTGAAGTGCAGCATGTCGTCGCCGAAATTCTGCGGCAGCAACTGGGTGAGGTTTTGCAGGTCCGCGAGCTCCGAGCCGGGTTTCGGCGCGCACAGATGATAGGCGACCCGCACCGTCAATTGGCGGTCGCGCCACAGCTTGAACAGCGCCTGGTAGTTCGCCGGATACATGCTGACGCCGCCGCCATCGACAATGCCGGTGATGCCGAGGCTGTTCATCTCGCGAAAGAACTTTCGCGAACCGTCGACCTGCTCGTCCAGATCGGGACGCGGCACCTTGTCGAAGATCTTCAGCAGCGTGTTGCCGTTGCCGATGACGATTCCGGTCGGTTTCTGGTCGGCGCCGCGCTCCAGTTTGCCGCCGGGCACGACGTCGACATCCTCGCGGATGTTGAGGATCTCCATCGCCTTCGGCGAAAGCAGCAGCCAATCGTACAGATGCTGGATGTAGACCGGATGGTCCGGCGCGGCCTGCAATATCTCCGCCGGATTCGGCCGCCGCTTTTCCTCGAATTGCTCCTCGGTCCAGCCGCCGGCGACGATAATCCAGGACCCCGGTTTCTGGGTTTGCGCCGCCTGACGGATTTTTTCGAGGGCCTGCTTGAGCGTCGGGACGCCGATCCAGTTGACTTCGGCGCCAAAGGTCGCCGCGGCGCGGACACCGTGGATATGGCCGTCGGTCAGTCCAGGGATAACGGTGCGGCCGCCGAGATCGATCAGGCGCGCATTGGCGCCGGCGAGCTTTTGCATGTCCTGCGACGTACCGGTCGCCAGCACGCTGCCATGATCGATGGCCAGCGCCTCCCGGACCGAAAAATCCTGGTCGACGGTGAGGACCTTGCCGTTGAACAGCACCGTGTCGGCGACCTGGGCCTGCGCGACCCCTGCAGACAGCGCCTGGCCAAGGATCAACAGCGCGGCTGCGCCGAACGAAATGGGTGTGGTCCGCGGCAATGTTTCCCCCGGTTTTGTTCTTGATTATTCGCGCACCGTATATGGCCCGGCTATTTGTTCAAGCGGTCTTTCCGTGCGTTCCGCTGTGCGGTCGCTTCCGTCAGGCCGCGGCCCGGTTCATCACGTTTCGCGCCCTGCCGCGCAGCGTATCGATCAAATCTTCCGGTCGATCCGGGATGGCATCGCCGCGCCAGACGACATGCTGGTCGGTCCGCACCAGTATCAGCTTCCGATCGTAAGGCTCCTGGTCGCGTATCGGCACATCGACAACCTCAAGGGGGACACCGGCACCGCGCATGGCATCGACGAACGCCGCGACAGCAACGTCCGGGTCGCCTCGCAGCAGCGTATACCCCGGGCCAAAGGCATCGTAGATCGGCCGGCCGTCCGGCAACTCGCAGAACGGCACCCGGCAACCCGGCGCCGTCGAGGGGGTGAAATCCGCCATCGTATAAGAAGGCTGGCTTTCGCCGTCGTAAACGATGATCGGCGAGGAATCGTAGAAGTAGCCGAAGTTGAGGCCGCCACAGCAATATTGCTCCACGTTGAGGTCATAGGCCGCCTGCCCGACCCGCTGGCGAACCGCGTCGCCCTCCGGGCCCTCCATTTCGATCTCGTCGGGAACGGCGCGCCGTTGCCCCAGGACCTTGCGGGCCATGTCCATGGCGAAGCGAGAGACCTGATCGGTGATCGGCAGGCGCTCCGCTTCATAGGCATCCAGGATGGCCGGGTCGGCCCAGCCTTGCAGAGCCGCGGCCAGCAACCAGGCGAGGTTGGTGGCGTCGGCGATGCCGGCGTTCATGCCATAGCCGGCATAGGGGATCCAAAGATGCGCGGCGTCGCCGCAGATGAAGGCCCGCCCCTTTCGAAACCGGTTCGACACCAGCCGGCGGCCGACCCAGTCTTCCTTGCTCAGGATGTCGTAGTGGAAATCAGGACCGACGCCGAGAATGGCGCGGATCGACCAGTCGCGATCGACCGATTCGAAGGTCTCGTCTTCCTTGTTGAGATGGTTGTGGACCAGCCAGGTTTCGCGGCCGTCGATGGCGACCACCGTTCCGCAGCGCCGTGGGTTGAGCGACAGCGTCATCCAGGCCGGCGGGCCCATCAGGTCGAGCAGTTGTGGCGCCCGGATATAGGTCGACTGGACACGCTGGATCACCGGCGTGCCCTGCAGCGCGGCGCCGATCGCGCGGCGAACCGCGGAACGGGCGCCGTCGCAGCCGACGAGGAAATCGGCCTCGATCGTCAAGGTGGCGTCGGTGTCGAGGTTTCGAACCATAGCTATGATACCGTCGCCGCGCTCTTCGAATTCTTCGAACGCGGTTCGATTGAGGATCGTCAGATGCGCGATGCCGGCGGCATGTTCGAACAGCACCGGCTCCATGTAGATCTGATTGATGCGATGCGGCGGCTCGGCGGTCGGCCAGTCGGTGTCCGGCCCCTCCGACGCCGTATAGCGATCGCGCCGGCACGGAATCGGAATCCGCGACAGCTCGATGCCCGTCGTCGTGGTCCGATAGGCGCAATCATTGGGATAATCCGCCGGCAGGCCGGCGTCGCGCAGTTTTTGCGCGACACCCAGCCGCCGGAAGATTTCCATGGAGCGCGACGATACGTGATTGCATTTCACGTTCGGCGGTTCGCCGGGGGACCGCGTTTCGACGATCACAACGGGAATGCCGCGCGACGCCAGATCAAGCGCCAGCGTGAGGCCCACCGGTCCCGCGCCGACAACAAGCACGCGTGTCTTGATCGACTTGCTTGTCGCGGTATGGTGATCGTGCATAATCGCATCTCACAGATAAGAAAATATTTGGGGGAGAATAGATGCTTCGCTCGATCAGGCAAATAGCGCTCTGGATATTGGTCGCATCGATTTTCCTGCCGTGGCTCGTACCCGGCGAGGCGCTCGCCTATCCCGACCAGCCGATCAAGATCATCGTGACCTTTCCGCCCGGCGGCAGCGCCGACATCGTCATTCGCGCCTTGCAGCCGCTGCTGGCGGAAGACCTGCACCAGACCATCGTGATCGAGAACCGGTCCGGCGCCGGCGGCAATATCGGTATCGGCGCCGTGGCCCAGGCCGCTGCCGACGGCTACACCATCGGGGTCGCCGCGGCCGGCGTGCTGACGGTCAATCCGCATCTCAATCGCGCGGCGATGACGTTCGATCCGTTAAAGGACCTGGCGCCGATCACCATGCTCGCCGAGATCCCGTTCGTGCTGGTGGCGTCGCCGCAGGCCAACGTCTCCTCGGTCGCCGAATTGATCGCCGCCGCCAAATCGCGGCCCGGCGAATTGTCGATGGGACACGGCGGCAACGGCACGGCGATGCATCTCACCTCTGCGCTGTTCACCCAGAAGGCGGACGTCAAGATCCAGCTGATTTCCTATCGCGGCACCGCGCCGGCCGCGGTCGACGTCCTCGCCGGCCATATTCCGCTGGCCGTGCTCGACATCCCGGCCTCGCAGCAGTTGATCCGCGACGGCAAGCTGAAGGCGCTCGGCGTCTCGGCGGCCCAGCGCGTCTCGTTCCTGCCGGACGTGCCGCCGCTTGCCGACCTCGGGCTGAGCGGCTTCGAGTCGGTCGGATGGTTCGGCCTCGTTGCGCCCGCCGGCACGCCGCCCGACATCATCGCCAGGCTGAACGCGGCCTTTCAGAAGGCGCTGAAGGATCCCGCCGCCGCCGAGAAGATCCGCGTGCTCGGCGCCGAGCCGGCACCGTCGTCGCCGGAAAAATTCGCCGAGTTCATCCGCAGCGAAAGCGTCAAATGGGGCAGACTGATTGCCGACGCCGGCATCAAGGGAGAATGAAAAAGAGCCGCAGCGGTTCGTCACCGCTGCGGCTCATGGCGTGTCTTGATGGAGCGGAATGGCTTCAGGCTGAATCGGGATAGCTAACTCCGTCATTGCGAGGAGCTCTTGCGACGAAGCAATCCAGTTCCTGCTTTTGGCTCCTGGATTGCTTCGCTTCGCTCGCAATGACGGGGTGAGGTCGCCGAACTAGCTAAAGCGTCTCTTGCTTGTGTCCGCATTCCTTGCAGACGAATTTGACGCGGGTCGCGCCTTTCGATGCGGAGACGCGATTGGGCGCTCCGCATTTGCCGCAGGTGGCGTTGATGCGGGTATCGCCCTGTTTGACGACAATGGGCTTGCGCTCCATCGCTTCGCGGATCAGCCGCTCGGCCTCCTCGCGCATCGCTCGCTTGTCCACCATGAC
>JAQGJF010000211.1 GCA_028290765.1 Tardiphaga sp. | reverse complement strand
TACGCTTCGCAGCCGCCGTCACCGGCGACCACGCAACACTCGCTACCGGGCGCCCGCTACGGCTTACCCGGACCGGACTTGCACCGGCAGGACCGCGCCAGCTTACCTGGCGCACAAGCAATCCAGGAGCCAAAGAAGAATGACTGGTTTGCTTCCTCCTTCGCTCTTCGAGCTTCGGCGGACGCAGTCGCCGCAAGTGCTCCTCGCAATGACGCGGTAAGGCCACCCCAGGGTGGCCGCGCCGACTCAGTTCGCCTTCTCAATCAGACCTTCCAGCAACCGCTTCAACTCCGCGGTCGCCCTGTTCCCGTAATTCTCGGCGATATGGGCTTCCTGGCTGAGCGCCAGTGAGTTCAGACGCTGGGTCAGCGTCTTGCCGCGGTCGGAAATGAACATCACCACCTTGCGCCGGTCGTCGGCGTCCTGCACGCGGTAGACCAGCGAATCGGAGACCATCCGATCGACCATCTTGGTCAGGGTCGGGTGATTGAGCAGCACCGCTTCGGCCAAATCGCCCATCGAATGGCCCTTGCCGTCCGACAGGACTTTCAGGATACGCCACTGCTCCACCGGCACGCCCTCGTTGCGGAAACGCGCGTCGAGCTGGCGATTGATCTCGCGGTTCGCCTGCGCAAGGAGATAAGCGAGATGTTCGGTAATGGGCTTGCTCGGCGATCTGGCCACGGCTTTTGAACTTTGCTGAGAGTCTGGAGGAATCGGGGGCTGGATGAATATTGAGCGGCTTTGCTCATTCCCTATGCACGTAAATCGTTGAATGTTCAATATTTTCCATTAGGATATTTTCCGCTGGGCCCATCTACCTGTTGATACGCCGACCTCGCGGCGATACGCCGACCTCACGGCGCCGCGAACAACGCCGAAAGGAGAGCCGGGTGCTCTCATCCATGCACATCCCCACGCACTTCGGAACGGCTGGCGGTTTTTCCATGCCGCCGGAATTGTTGCTGAAAGGTTTGGCGCGGGGATCGGATATTCACCCCCCGCGTCCGGATTTTTTCCGCGCCCGCCGGGACCGCCGGAAACTTCGCATCGCCAATTTCATCGGGCTTTCCGGATCGGCCGGCATCTGGGGTCTCGCCAGCACCAACAGCACCGTACTGGCGGCATCGGAGATTAACCGGCGCGGCGGCATATTGGGCCGGGAAATCGAACTTGCCTTCCACGACACCGGCGGCAACATCGACGGTGTCGTTCGCACCGCCGCCGACATCGTCGCTTCCGGCGATGCCGATATCGTCATGGGCTCCCATATCAGCGCGGTGCGGCTGGCGCTGCGCAAGGTCATCGCTGGGCGCGTCCCCTATATCTATACCCCGGTCTACGAAGGCGGCGAGCGTACGCCCGGCGTGATCGCGATCGGCGAAACGCCGCGCGACCAGTGGCGCCCCGCGATCGACTGGATGGCGAACGCGAGGCGGGCGTCGCGCTGGTACCTGATCGGCAGCGACTATGTCTGGCCCTGGCTGTCCCACAAGGCGATCAAGCAGTACATCTCGGATTCCGGCGGGCATGTCGTCGGCGAGGAATTCGTGCCGGTCGGCGAACATGATCATGCCGCGCATCTGGCGCGGATCCGGGCGGTTAAACCGGACGTGGTTCTCATCACCCTGATCGGCACCGACAGCATGCTGTTCAACCGCTCCTTCGGCGAGCACGGCCTGTCGTCGAGGATGCTCCGGCTGGCCGGTGCGATGGACGAGACGGTTCTGCTCGGTATCGGCGCCAACAATTCCGAAAACCTGTTTTGCGCGTCGGGCTACTTCGTCGATCGAGGTTCCCGGCCCAACGATGTCTTCCGCGCGCAATACGAGTCGGCATTCGGCCGCTGCGCGCCGCCGCCGGGCTCGATCGCGCAGTCGAATTATGAAGGCCTGCGGTTTCTCGAGACTGCGGCCACCCGTGCCGGTTCGCTCGAGATGAGCCCGCTGCTGAAAGCCGCGGCCAACATCTCCTACGACGGCGCAAGGGGCGAGATCAGCATGCGAGGCGGCCGCGCCCGGATGCCGATCTATCTCGCCGAGGCCGCCGGCCTCGATTTCCGGTTGATCAAGACGTTCTAGCCGCGACGCGCAGGACCGCGGATTCCGCCGTCGCGAAATAATACTTGAAAAGGAAAATATTTCTCTTTCTAATGGTCCGCGGAGCGCAGCATCGTGGCTGCGTCCTGCCGCTGACGCACGTCAGTCGCGGCCATATTGCATCCGCATCAAGGAGAGCCTCATCGTGGCAGTCGCGCTTCCCACCCCCGATCAATTGCGCGATGTCGCGGACCAATGCGGATTGGCGCTCACGGACGAGGACGTCACTTCGTTTCGCGGGTTGATGCAGGGCTCGGTCGACGCCTACAACGCCGTCGCCGCGATGCCCGATGAAGTCCCGGTCGTGAAGTATCCGCGGACGCCCGGCACTCGGCCAGCACCCGAAGATAACCCGCGCAACGCCTGGTATCGCAAGTCGGTGGTCAAGGGCGCGGCGCACGGCAAACTCAAGGGCAAGACCATCGCGTTAAAGGACAACATCATGCTGGCCGGCGTGCCGATGATGAACGGCTCCTCGACGCTCGAAGGTTTCGTGCCCGATTTCGACGCCACCATCGTCACCCGCATGCTGGACGCCGGCGCCGAGATTCTCGGCAAGGTGCATTGCGAATCCTTCTGCATGTCCGGCGGCAGCCACACCAATTCCACCGGACACGTCCATAACCCGCACAAGATGGGATATTCCGCCGGCGGCTCGTCCTCCGGCAGCGCCGTCGTGGTGGCGCTGGGCGAAGTCGACATGGCGATCGGCGGCGACCAGGGCGGCTCGATCCGGATGCCGTCGTCGTTCAGCGGCACCTACGGCATGAAGCCGACCTGGGGGCTGGTGCCCTACACCGGCATCATGCCGATCGAAATCTTCGTCGACCATACCGGCCCGATGACGGCGAATGTCGCCGACAATGCCCTGCTGCTCGAAGTGCTGGCCGGCGACGACGGCTACGACCCGCGGATCAAGGCGCCAAAGGTGCAGGATTACACCAAGGCGCTCGGCGCCGGCATCAAGGGCATGAAGATCGGCGTCGTCAAGGAGGGTTTTGAGCAGGTCGGCGCCGAGGCGGCGGTGAATGAAGGCGTCAAGGCGGCCGCACAGCGTCTGCGCAGCCTCGGCGCCACGGTCGAAGAGATCTCGATCCCGATGCATCTGGTGGCGCCGGCGATCTGGATGCCGATCGGCACCGAAGGCATGACCCAGACCATGATGTTCGGCGACGGCTACGGTCTCAGCCGGTCCGACCTCTATTCGACGGCGCTGATGGATTTCCACCGCGGCTGGCGCGGCCAGGCCGACTCGCTGTCGGAAACCACCAAGCTGATGCTGATGTTCGGCACCCACATCAACAACAATTTCGGCCCACGTTACTACGGCAAGGCCCTGAACATCTCGCGCCGGTTGACCGCGGCCTACGACAAGGCGCTGGAAAGCTATGACCTGCTGCTGATGCCGACGACGCCGATGAAAGCGACACCATTGCCGGCCCCGGATGCGACCCGCGAAGAAATCATCGGACGCGCGTTCGAGATGATCACCAACACGGCGCCGTTCGATATATCGCATCATCCGGCGATGTCGCTGCCGTGCGGCATGGTCGACGGACTACCGGTCGGCCTGATGCTGATCGGGCGGCATTTCGACGAACCGACCATCTATCGCGCCGCGCACGCCTTCGAGCAATCCGGCGACTGGAAGACGATGTGAGGAAATCATCTGAAGAAAGCGGCGCCAAGCGCCGCCGCGGCAGCCAAGGCCGGTGATCGCCCATGGATAACACGATCATGGCGATCTTCGAGATCTTCAGCTTCGGCGCGATCGTCGTTCTGGTCGTGCTGGGGCTCGGGATCATCGCCAGCATGATGGGCATCTTCAATTTCGCCCAGGGCGAATTCGTGCTGCTCGGCGCCTACGTCACCTATGTCGTTCATGCCGCGGGCCTGCCGGTCTGGCTCGGCATGGTCGCGGCGCCGTTTGCCGTCGGCGCGCTGGGGTTTGTGCTGGAGCGGCTGATCGTCCGGCGGTTCTACGCGGCGCCGATCGTCGCCATGCTCGGCACCTATGCGCTGGGGCTGATCATCCGCGAAATCGTCCGCGGCTTGATCGGTGGGCTCTATATTTCCGTCCCGGAGCCGGTTGGCGGATCGATCACGATCGGCACCATGCATTTTGCCGCCTGGCGGCTCGTCATCATCGTGATCACGGCGCTGGTGATGGCGGGAAGCTATGCGCTGCTGGCGCACACCGCGTTCGGCTTGAGGATTCGCGCCTCGCTGGAAAATCCGGCGCTGGCGCGGGCATCGGGGATCTCCACCAACGCGATCTATGGCGCCACCTTTGCGTTCGGGGCCGCACTGGCGGGTCTCGCCGGCGCGCTGATCGTGCCGGTGTTCTCGCTGTTCGCCGATCTCGGCATTCGTTTCCTGATCCAGGGCTTCGTCGCCGTCATGGTCGGCGGCGTCGGCTCCTTTGCGGGACCGGTCGCCGGCGCCGGCCTGATCGGAACGCTGAGCGCGGCGCTGCCCTGGGTCATTCCTCCCGTCATCGCCGACGTGCTCGTGTTCGTGCTCGCCATCATCTTCATCAAATTCCGGCCGCAGGGTCTCTTGTCAGGAAAAGGGGTTTAGTCCGATGTTCAACCACAATAACCATCTCAGCCGGCGTCGTTTCCTCGGGAACTTCGCCTTTGCCAGCACCGCGATCGCCACCGGCGTCGGCAGCTGGGTGATCCGTCCGGACTGGGCCAATGCCGCGGCCGGCCCGATCAAGGTCGGGATCGGCACGGATCTCACCGGCCCGATCGGCTACGCCGGCAACGCCGACGCCAATGTCGCCAAGATGGTGGTGAAGGAAATCAACGACGCCGGCGGCCTGCTCGGGCGCCCGCTGGAGCTGTTCATCGAAGACACCGCGTCCAACGAATCGGTCGCGGTCGGCAACGTCCGCAAGCTGATCCAGCGCGACAAAGTCGACCTCGTGCTCGGCGGCATCACAAGTTCGATGCGCAATGCCATCAAGGACGTCATCGTCGCGCGCGGCAAGACGCTGTACATCTACCCGCAGCTTTATGAAGGCAAGGAATGCACGCCCTATCTGTTCTGCACCGGACCGACGCCGGCGCAGCAATGCGATGAATTCATTCCCTGGCTGATCAAGAACGGCGGCAAGAAATTCGCGCTGCCCAGCGCCAACTACGTCTGGCCGCATACGCTCAATGTCTATGCCCGCAAGGTGATCGAGGCCAATGGCGGCGAGGTCATCTTCGAGGAATATTACCCACTCGACCAGGTCGATTTCAGCGCCACCGTCAACCGGATCATCTCCAACAAGGTCGATGTCGTGTTCAACACGGTAATCCCGCCCGGCGTCGGGCCGTTCTTCAAGCAGCTTTCCGAAGCGGGCTTCCTCAAGAACGGCGGCCGGCTGGCCTGCGTCTATTACGACGAGAATACGCTGAGCATCAATCAGCCGAGCGAAATCGAGGGACTGGCGAGTTGCCTCGATTACTTCAAGGCGCTGACGCCGGAAGATCCGGTCAGCGCCAAGATCCAGGCGGCCTACGACAAGCAGTTTCCAGGCACGTTCCTGTTCGCCGCCGGCAGTGCCGCGACCGGGACCTATCGCGGACTGAAACTGTGGGAAGCCGCGGTCAAGGAAGCCAACAGCATCGAGCGCGACGCAGTTGCCGCGGCGTTCGACCATGCCAAGATCGCCGAAGGCCCCGGCGGCCCGGCCGAGATGGTGCCCGGCAAACGCCACGCCAAGATGAAGATGTACACCGCCGTCGCCAAGGGCGGCAATTACGAGATCGTCGCCCGCAGCGCCGGCCTCGTCGATCCGAAAGAATGTTGAACCTGTTGGGGCGGCGGCAATCGCCGCCCCATTCCTTCTCGTGCGCGGCGACCTGATGACAGAGACGACACCGATCACAGCCTTGAGAGTAACCGAGCAGGTCCGCACGCCGCGCCGCTGGCAGATGCTGCCGCTGATGGAGATCGCGGTGCTCGCGATCGGCCTCGTGCTGCCGTTCGTGCTCAAGGATTATCTCACCGTCTACGCGACGCGGGTCCTGATCCTCTGCCTGTTCGCGCTGTCGTTCGATCTGGTCTGGGGCTATGCCGGTATCA
>JAQGJF010000205.1 GCA_028290765.1 Tardiphaga sp. | reverse complement strand
ACAACTCCGGGACAGGATTTGTCGCGCTCAGGCCGGCAGGGAGGCCCCTGCCCTAGTTGGCGAGCGCGCTGGTCAAGGCCTTTATATTGTGCCTGACCATCTCAATGTAAGTGGGAACATCGCCCTTTTCGGGTGTCAAACTGTCCGAATAGAGGGTCCCGCCGACCTTGGCGCCGGTCTCGGCCGCGATCCGCTGCATCAGGCGCGGATCGCTGATATTTTCAAGAAAAATGGCCGGAATTTTCGCGGTTTTGACCTGCGTGATGATGGCAGCGATATCGCGGGCGCTGGCCTCGGATTCCGTCGAAACGCCCAGCGGCGCGATGAACGCGATGCCGTAGGCGGCGGCGAAATAGCCGAAGGCGCGATGGGTCGAGATTACCTTGCGGCGGCCTTCCGGAATTTGCGCGATGGCTTCGCGGACCTCGCGGTCCAGGCGATCGAGCTTGGTCAGATAGGCGGCGGCATTGGTCCGAAAAATCTCGGCATCCGCGGGATTTGCGGCGACCAGCGCGTCGCGGATATTGGCCACATAAATCTTCGCGTTGACGACGGATTGCCAGGCGTGCGGATCGGCGTCCGAACCGAGCTTGAGCGGCGCGATGCCGGAGGTCGCTGTGACGATGACAGCCTTGCTGCCGGCGGACTGCACCAGCCGTGGCAGCCAGCCCTCCAGCCCGAGCCCGTTGACGATGACGCGTTTAGCGTCCGCGATCTTTTTAGCGTCCGCCGGCGTCGGTGCGTACACATGCACATCGCCATCGGGACCAACCAGCGTCGTGACGTTGACCCGGTCGCCGCCGACATTGCGGACGAAATCGCCAAGGATCGAGAAGCTGGCGACCACGTTCAGGCGATCCTCGGCACGGGCGGCAAGGATGGACACCGCAAGCATGAGAGAAATGAGCCAGAAACGCCGCATCGCTACGCTTCCAGATGGCGGCCGGGAAACAGCTGCCGGACCAGCCCGCTGACGCTGCCGAACAACAGGGAGACAATATAGAGCCCCGCCGCCACCAGAATGATCGCAGGTCCAGAGGGAATCTTGGTCTGGAACGACAGCACCAGCCCGGCATAGCCGGACACCAACGCGCTCGCGACCGCGATGCAGATCATGCCGGTGATGTCGCGCGACCAGAACCGCGCGATGCCGGCCGGCAGGATCATCAGGCCGACCCCCAAGAGGGTACCGAGCGCATGAAAGCCGTTGACGAGGTTGATCACGACCAGCGCCAGGAACGCCAGATGCGCCGGCGCGCCGGCCCGCGAGACCGTGCGCAGGAACACCGGATCGACGCATTCGATCACCAGCGGTCGGTAGATCACCGCCAGCACGATCAGCGTGATGGTGGCGTTGAACGCGATCACCAAGAGGGTCTGGTCGTCCATCGCCAGGATATTGCCGAACAGCACATGCAGCAGGTCGATATTGGTGCCGCGCATCGACACGATGGTAACGCCGAGCGCCAGCGACACCAGGTAAAACGCCGCCAGCGAGGCGTCTTCCTTGATTTCCGTGGTGCGTGCGACCAGGCCGGCGAGAATGGCCACGGTGAAACCCGCGATCAGGCCGCCGAACGTCATCGCAAACAGATTGAGGCCCGAGATCAGAAAGCCGATCGCGGCGCCGGGCAGGATGGCATGCGCCATGGCGTCACCGACGAGACTCATCCGCCGCAGCATCAGGAACACGCCGATCGGCGCGCCGCCCAACGCCAGCGCCACCACGCCGGCCAGCGCACGGCGCATGAACTCGAATTCGGTGAAGGGCGCGATCAGCGCATCGTAGATCATAGGCTTCAGGCCGCCCGCTGTGGCTCGGCGTGAACGGCACAGGCGCCGGCGCTGTCGTCGAAGGCTTCGCACATCCGTCGCGCTTCCAGCAGATTTTCGGCGGTCAGCACCTGCGAGGTCGCGCCCCAGGCGACCGGCCCGCGGGCCAGCAGCAGGGTTTCCGGGAAATGATCCCGCACCAGGTCCATGTCGTGCAGCGCCGCCAGCACCGTGCGCTTTTCAGTGTGCCAGCGCCGCACCAGCTCGATCAGGTCGGCCGAGGTTTTGGCGTCGATGGCGTTGAACGGCTCGTCGAGCACGATGACGCGCGCATCCTGCAGCAGCACCCGCGCAAACAGCATGCGCTGCATCTGCCCGCCGGACAGCGTGCCGATGGTGCGATTTTCGAAACCGTTGAGGCCCACGGCGGCGAGTGCGTGGGCGATCTTCTCCTGTTCGGGCTTTCCCATGCCGCCGAACAGACCGGTGCGGCGCCACAGCCCGGTGCCGACGAAATCGAACACCGAGATCGGAAAGCTGCGGTCGATGTCGGCGGTCTGCGGCAGATAGGCGATATCGCGGGCGTGGAGACCGCCGGTGGCAATCGAGCCGGCGAGCGGCTTGAGAATGCCGACGATGCCGCGAAACAGCGTCGACTTGCCGGCGCCGTTGGGGCCGACCACGGCGACCAGGGCACCGGGCGCGACCTCGCCGCTAAGATGATGCACGGCCGGATGCCGGTCATAGCCCAGCGTGACGTCGCGAAATTGCAGCTGCGCGGCCATGCTCACCTCATCGCCATCAGCACCACGGCCCATAGGCCGGCGCTGACGACGAGCGCGGCGCCCAACCGAGAGAGCAGCGTCATGCGCAGGATCGACCACGGCGCCGGCTGCGCCGGATGCGGGGTGGCCGGTCCATGGCTGTGCGCATGGCCCACGCCATGGGCATGGTCGTGTCCGTGATGAGAATGCGCCATCGAGGGAGCCTTTGCGCCGCCGTTGAACTGGAGCCTGACAGATAGTGTTATATTATAACATTACCACTGTCCAATGCCCTGCGCTCCGTTTCAGGGGTGTCCAAGGGCCATCGCCAGCGCCGCCGCCAGGAACGGAACCGGCAGCGAGACCGCCGCCCGGAACCAGACAAACCGTTCCGGCATAAAAGGAATTTCCCATAGAATCATGCGCTGGAAGGCAAACAGCGCCCAGGCGATGACATAGGCGATTACCTGCGGCGCGCCGCCGCCGCTCTTGAGCGCGACGGCGCCCAGCGAAAAGCCGATCACCGGCCCGCCGGGCGTCGCGGCGCCGGCAATGACGGCGGTCAGCACGCCCGGCCAGCCCGAGTCCGGCCCCAGCCAGCCGGTGATGACTTCGGAGGGAATGATCGCCGCAATATAGCCGGAGCCGACCACGCCGAGCGCGATGCGCGGAATGATGTTGATGAAATCCATCGTGCCGCTGCGGGCGGCAGCGGCAAAAACCGGCCGGCCACGACGCCATGTCAGCACGGCGAGCGCCACCACGGTGAGCCACAGGATGGCATCGATCAGCAACGCAATCATGGCGGCAACCGGCGATGGAGCCGGACATAAACGAAGCGGCCCAGCGCGCCGGCCAGGATCGGCATCGGCAGCGAGATCACGATCCGCCACAGCGTGAAATCCGTGCCCATGATCGGCAATTCCCAGGCGATCGCCCGGCCGTAGCCGATCAGGGTCCAGCTCACCACCATCGCGATGGTGGCGCCGAAATCGGCGCCGACCGCCAACAAGGCGCTGGCCACCGGATAGGCGGTGAACGGCCCGCCCGGCAGGATGGCGCCGAACGCCGTCCCGATCAGCAGGCCTTTCAATCCGGACTTCGGCCCCAGCGAACGCGACACTTTTTCGTGCGGCAGGATCTCGGCAATGAAGGCGCCGAGCAGGCAGCCGGCCAGCACCCGCGGCAGGATTCCCCCGAACAGTCCGAGGTCGTGCTGCAGGATTTCCCACACGCCTTTGGCGCCGTCGCGCCGATAGACCAGCGCCGCCGAGACCGCGACCAGCACCGCAATCGCGATGGTCGACCAACTCACCGGCTTGCGGATATGTCCGGGACGCGGTTCATCATCCGCGGAATCGTCGGCAGCGGGCGCGGGCGGTTTGGAAGGCGGTTCGGACAATGCAAGGGGTCTGCGAGGGAAGCGTCTGGCTTTGCTTGGACTTGCAGACTTAGACTTGGAGGCTTGGCGAGGCAAAGGAAACAACGCCGAGACCTATGCGCGCCTCATGGAAGCCCCATGCGGGATTATCACGGCCGGACGACACGCCCAGTCTTCAGGCGAGCTGACGCACCAGCGCCAGACCGGCGAACAGGCCGGCGATCGACAGCACCACCGATCCGACCACATAGAGCACGGCCAGTCCGATCTCGCCGCGCTCATAGAGCAGTCCGGCATCCAGCGAGAACGCCGAGAACGTGGTGTAGCCGCCGAGAATGCCGGTCATCAGGAACAGCCGCCAGGGCTGCGAAGCCTCGCCCTTGAAGGCGAGATAGCCCGCGATCAGGCCCATCACGGTCGATCCGGTGATGTTGATGATGAAGGTGTGATACGGAAACGCCGTTCCGAACCAGCGCGTGCAGACGACGTTGATGGTGTGGCGCAGCGATGAGCCGAGACCGCCGCCGATAAACACCAGAAAATAATTCAGCATGATTTCTTCACGCCCGGACCAGGCTCCGGTTCTCGTCATTCCGGGCTCGCGCAAGAGCGCGCCCCGGAATGACGCGGTGTTTGTGACGAGAGAATTGCCCCGAAAGCCTCAGGCCTTCGAGAACAGCTCGTCGACATATTCCCAGTTCACCAGCGAATCGACAAACGCCTTGAGATAATCGGGGCGGCGGTTGCGATAGTCGATGTAGTAGGAGTGTTCCCAGACGTCGACGCCGAGGATCGGCGTGGCGCCGTGAACCAGCGGATTTTCGCCGTTGGGGGTCTTGGAGATTTCGAGCTTGCCGTTCTTCACCGAAAGCCAGGCCCAGCCGGAACCGAACTGGCCGACGCCGGCGGCGGCGAAATCGGTCTTGAATTTCTCCAGCCCGCCGAGATCCTCGGTGATCTTCTTCTCGAGGCGGCCGGGCAATTTGCTGCCGCCGCCATTGGGCTTCATCCAGTTCCAGAAATGCAGATGGTTGTAGTGCTGGCCGGCATTGTTGAAGAGCGGTGCATTCTTGCCGAACGAGCCCTTGACGATGTCCTCAAGGGACTTTCCTTCGAATTCGGTGCCCTTGAGCAGATTGTTGCCATTGGTCACGTAAGCCTGGTGATGCTTATCGTGATGATATTCCAGCGTTTCCTTGGACATATGGGGCGCGAGCGCGTCATAGGCATAAGGCAGGTTGGGAAGCGTGAAGGTCATGGGTCACTGTCCGCAATGGTGGGAGACGATGGGTCTTAACGGAACCTCTTATAGATGGTTCCATTTCCGGTACATACAGCAATGTCGTGACGAAGAGGGATGCGCCCGGCGCGGGGGACAGGAGCGAAATGAGCATCGAAATCGAGATTCTGAGCGGGGACGCCTCCTGGCCGACCGCCGCGCCGCTGTACAATGCGGTGTGGCCGCCGGAAGTTGTCGCGACGCTGCCCTGGGCGAAGCTGGTTTTCGCCCACGCCGATCTGCGCGTGCTGGTGGAGGACGAAACGGAGGGGCTGGTCTGCCATGTCGGCCTGTACCGCCGGGAAGCGACCTGGAACGACCGCAAGGTCCGCATCGGCGGCATCGGCGGCGTGCTGACCCATGAAGGATTCCGCCGCCGCGGGCTCGCCAGCGTGGCCCTTAACGCCGCGACCCAGACCCTGAAGGACGAGCGCGCCACGGATTTTGCGCTGTTGTTCTGCGAACCGCACAATGCGGACTTCTACCGCAACCGCGGCTGGAAGCCTTTTGCCGGCGAGGTTTTTGCCGAACAGCCGGCTGGGCGGATCCGCTTCGACGTGTTGATGCCGATGGTGTTCTACCTCAAGCGGGCGCCGCACGAGGGCGTGATCGATCTGTGCGGGCTGCCATGGTGACAAGTCCAATCCGCCATTGCGCAAATCCAGCTTTTTGCTATGCAGGCGCAACTTTGGGGAGAATTCCATGACCGCGCGACTTGTCTTTGCGATCGCAATGTTGCTTGCGCTCGCGCCCACGGCCCATGCGCAGAGCGGCGGCGATCCGAGTGGTACCTGGCTGACCCAGGCCGGCGACGCGCGGGTCCGTGTTTCCAGATGCGGCGGCGGAATTTGCGGCGTCGTGGTGTGGCTGAGGGAGCCGATCAATCCGGCCAACGGAAAACCGCAGGTCGACGACAAGAATTCCAATCCGGCGCTGGCGAAGCGCCCGATGATCGGGCTGCCGCTGTTCAGCGGCATGCAGGCGACGGGACCCGGCAAGTGGTCCGGCAAGATCTACAACGCCGATGACGGCAGCACCTATGCCAGCAACGTCGCGGTGACCGGACCGGACAGCTTGAAGGTCGAAGGCTGCATGGGCTCGTTCTGCGGCGGGGAAAACTGGACGCGGGTGCGCTAGAGCTTCAACGCCTTCAGGGCCGTCGCTGCCGAGGCATCGCCGCCGCGGGCGCCGTCGATGAAATGGGCGTGATAACTGCGCGGCGCCGACGGCGTGAAGCAGGCGATATCAACATGCGCGTTCGAGCACTTCACATAATCCTCGTATGCGCCGCTGTCGTCGGACAGAGTCTCAATGGAGAACCAGCCGCCTCATATAGGTGCGAAGGACTCTTCGGCCGCGATGCAAGTCATGCAGAGATCGTAAAAACGTTCGGTGCGGACCAGACTGAAGATATTGGGAGATTCGACGCTGAAATGACGGTCCTGTTTCCCGATGACCCCAAACGTCGGCTCGTTATGGGATGGCAAGACCAGAAAAGACAGCGAGGCCTCTCCAGTGTGTCCATTGAAGGATCTTCCTGGAAGATCGCAGGAATTGCGATCGGGACACCGCTTGTCGAAGTCGAGCGCCTGAATAAAGGACCCTTTATAATCAATCACTTCGAAGGCGATCAGGGTGGCGCAATCATTGATTGGCTGGGCGGCCAGCTCGCGAAGCCGTTGCCCGGCGGCTGTCACCTCGGTGTCTCGGTCAATATCCGCAATACGGCCACTGGCCCAATGGACGACAAGCTTGGTCGAGACCAAACCTTGTTATCCAGCGGCCCGGGCCTCCGCGCGATGAAGCCGACTGTCGACAAAATCACCGTGAGCTTTTCAGAATAGAACCTGCGGTCAAGTACTCCTCTTCACGCCGCTCTTCACGCCGCCGACGCCTTCAGCGCCGTCGCCGCCGAGGCATAGCCGCCGCGGGCACCGTCGATGAAATGGACGTGATCGCTGCGCAGCGCCGAGGGCGTGAAGCAGGTCATCATGGCGGCGTCCTGTCGGTGCAGCCCGTAGCGGATAATTCCGTCTGATGCCGCCAGTTTGAGGCGCTGCTCGATCGCGTTCTCGAGCTCGGGTGTGCAATCGAGGATCATGCGCAAGCCGTCGTCGTATTTGCGGAAATCCGAGTTTTCCACCACCTGCCGCACATAGGTTTGCGGCACGAAGCCGCCGACGCTGATGCCGAACCGCATGATCAGATAGACGAACAGCGTTCGGCCGAGCACTGACACGCGGCGCATCAGCAGCGGCCCGCCCTGCGCCGCGCGCGCCTCGAAATCGAGCCCCTTGGGCGGCCAACTGAGCTCCGGGCCGCCCGGCGGCACCGGCCGCGCCGATTGCGGGCTTTTCTCGACCAGCGCGATGACGTCTTCGATCAGTTGGCGAAAGGCACCGGGCTCGGCACCCGCGACCGGCACGACCAGCACCGAGAGGATGAGGCCGCGCACCGAGGGGATTTCCTCGAAGCGGCAGGACAGCCCGGAAAGATCCGGCTGGGTGCCGGGAGGTGCCGGAAGCACCGCGAACTCGCCGCGCTTCATCGCGACTTCGGCCCAGCCGAGGCCGCCGCCGGAGAACATCGCATAGGACAGGTTCGGCGACGGCGCAAACCGTGCCACCCGGACGTCCACACCTTGCGCCCGCACGCTTGCGACCGGCACCAATGCGACCCGCAGCACCAGATTGAGGCTCTCCTGCACCCAGATCGCGGTGGCGGCGAGCGCATCACGGGCCGCCGCGAGATCCTGCGGCGCCACCGCAAAACTGGCGCCATCGCCGCCGAACACGAACGGGAATTCCCGCCCCTCCAGCGCATTGGTGATCGCCGCGATCACCGAGGCGCCGGCCATGTTGACCGCCTTGTAACGCCGATCGGCGATCGCCTTGGTGGACTCCACGACATCGGCGATGCCGATGCTCCAGTCGTCCGGCAACGGCGAATACAGCGCCGGGTCCATCAGGCGGCCGAAGCCGCGAAACACCGGAATGGTGCCGTAGAAGGTGTCGCTGCCGCTGGTGGTCATGGCGGAGGTTTACCGGTTTCCGGGCTCGTTCAACAGATACGGCGGATGCTGCAATTCGGTTCGGTGCCGCGCGAAAGCGCACGCCGACCAACGGCCTGGCAGCACTTGTGTTTCCGCCGCAGCCCCTAGTTCAGCGGCACCGAACAGGCGTCATAGCTGTAGACCCAGTCGGCGTTGCCGCCTTCCTTCAGCCATTCATTGCCGCGCGATCCGATCTGAACCTTTGCCGTCCGCTCCTTCCGCGCGGTCTCGTAGCGGTGCAGCGCGGCGCCGAGGTTACCGGCATCCGTCCCTTGCAAGGCACGACCGAGAACGACTGCGTCCTCGATGGCCATCGCGGCGCCTTGCGCCATGAACGGCGTCATCGGGTGGCAGGCGTCGCCCAGCAAAGTCGCGCGCCGCACCGACCATTGCGGCAGCGGATCGCGCACATAGAGGGCCGACTTCGTCACCTCGATGCAGGCGTCCAGCAGGGCGCGCGCTTCCGGATGAAACGCCAAATACGCCGCGCGCAAGTCCGACGGATCTCCCGGCATGGTCCAGGATTCGTGCGGCCAGTCGGTCTGCGGGGTGGTGGCAAACACGAAGGTCTCGCGGCCCAGATTGAGCGGAAACGTGACGATCTGATAATCCGGCGTCGGCCCCCACCATTTAGTGAAGGCATCCATGTTCGGAATCGACAGCCGGCTGCTGTCGACGACGCTGCGGTAGCTCACCAGGCCGGTGAACTGCGGATGCTCCGGGCCGAACAGCGCCGTGCGGGTCGGTGAATGGATGCCGTCGGCGCCGATCACAAGGTCCACCGTCTGGCTGGTCCCGTCGGAAAACCCAACGGTGGCGCGATCGTCGGCATTTTCAATCGCCGTGATGCGATGCCCGAGCCTGACGATCTCGGCCGGCAGTTGCGCAAACAGGGCGTTCAACAGATCGGCGCGATGGATCGTCAGCTGCAGCGCGCCGTACTTGCTCAGCGCGGCGTCGGCCATTTCGATGCGCGACGTCTCCGCGCCGGTATCCCAGGTCCGGCTGATGCGATAGGACGGACGCGCGGCCGTTGCCTGCAGCGACGGCACCACGCCCAGGCTGTCAAGAGCGCGAACGGCGTTCGGCGTGAGATTGATGTCGGCACCGATCCGCTTGAACGACGCGGCCTGTTCGAACACCACCACGTGGTGACCCGCCTGCCGCAGCGCGATCGCGGCCGCCAGGCCTCCCACGCCGCCGCCGTTGATCCCGATCGTCAATCCCGCCATGGCCATGACCCTCAAATGAACGCGACGCCGGATCGTGTCTCAGTGCAGCGAGAACCCGCCGTCGACCGCCAGGGTCTGGCCGGTGATGAATTTCGCGTCGTCAGACAACAGGAAAGCCACGACGCCGTCGAGATCGTCCGGCTGCTGGATCCGCTTCAGGATCGCGCGTTCAGCATAGTCGTTCCAGCGTGTCTGCGGGATGTCCTTGGTGGCCTCCCCCATGGTCAATCCCGGCAGCAGGCAGTTCACCCGGATCATGCGGTCACCGAGTTCGCGCGCCAGCGAACGCGTCATCCCCACGATGGCCGCCTTGCTGGTGACGTAATGCAACAGCCGCGGCGCGCCCCAATAGATCGAATCCGACGACACCGTGACGATGGCGCCGCCGTTGCGCAGCTTCGGCCCGAGCGCGCGCACGGTCAGCCAGGTGCCGCGCACGTTGATGGCCATCATGCGATCCCAGGCCTCGAGCGTGATCTCGTCATAAGTCTTGCCGCCGACATTGTTGGCCCAGCCGGCATTGGCCACGACGCCGTGGATGCCGTCGCATCCCTTGGCGGCTTCCTCGGCCATCGCCGCGACCGAAGGTTCCGACGAAATGTCGGTCTGGACGAATCGCGCATCGATCCCGGCCGCCTGCAGCTTGCGTTCGGCCTCCGCGCCGAGCGCGGAATCGATTTCGGCGATGATGACGCTGGCGCCCTCGCGTCCGAGCCGTTCGACAAAAGCAAAGCCGAGCCCGCGGCCGGATCCGGTCACCACAATGCGCTTGCCCGCAAATCGCTGCATCCTGTCAGCCCTCAGACCGCGTCGCCTTCGGCGGCGACGGCATATTGAAAATAGTCCTTGCGATCACGATCATAGAGCGTCACCGAGGCGCCGCCGCCGGCACGCCCGGAAAACGGCTCATGCGAGCCATGGTCATAGCCGTCAAAGCCGACATCGCCGGTCAGCCTCAGCTCGATCGGGCCTTGCCCGCCGGGCAGCTTGATCTGCGTGCCCTCGCTCACCACCATGATGCCGGTGGCCAGGTCGAGGAAGCCGTTGGCGACCGGCTTGATCTCGAAACTCTCGCCGGTGCCGAGCGAATGCACCCGAATGGGGCAGCGCCCGGAGCGCCGCCGATGCGCTTCCACCGCGACAATGCGCCTGACATCAGATTGCATGGACCGACCCGAGCCAGACGTCACGCATGGCCGCGCCCGCTCTTGTCCAGACCCGCGGCCTGCCGCCGTGTGTTGCCGTCGATACCGCCGGCGATCGCCCACTCGGCGAACAGTTCCGGCTTGCGCTCGAAAGTCGAGGGCTTCCACTCCTCGGTGCAGTAATCCTCGTCGGCATAATATTCGAGCGGCGCGGCCAGCGGATTTTCGAAATACCAGAAATAGGCCGACGAGATCGGATGCCGACCGGGACCGATCTCGGTCTTCCAGCCCTTCTTGCTCATGGCGATACCACCGCCGATCACTTCATGAATGTCGGTGACCGTGAACGCGACGTGGTTGACACCGGCTTTGCCCGGCCGGTTTAGCATGAACAGATTATGATGATCGCCGACCTGCTGGCAGCGCGTGAACACGCCATGGTTGGGATATTCGTCGCTGATGATGAAACCGAGTTTCTCGGTGTAGAACGCACGCATGGCGGCAAAGTCGGCGGCGAACAGCACCACGTGGCCGATGTTGATCGGCTTGGCCTGGGTGTGGATCGGCGAACGCTGGTTGACGCGGCCGTGCGAGCCCGGCGCGTTCGGCTGGGTCGGCTGCACCGTGATCGGCGTGCGCTGGCTGACGCGAAATGCCAGGCTCAGGCCGTTCGGGTCGGTGACCCGCGGCACCCCGTCGGCGCCATTGCGAAAATTATCGACGGCGCGCAGCGTCGTCAGTGTCTTTTCCAGCTCCGCCTCGCTGGCGGCGCCCCAGATCACTTCGCGCACGGTATTGCCGGGCTCGATCGCGGGCGGCAGGTCGGCGGCGTCCTTGGGCCGCACAATCACTTCGGCACCGTCACGGGTGCGATAGACCAGTTTGTCCGGCGCGGCCGAGACCTGGGTGACGCCCCAGTCGTCGAGAAAACGTCCGGCTTCAGCCATGTCGGCGACGCCGAACACGACGGCATCGATACCTTTCAGCGCCATGATG
>JAQGJF010000382.1 GCA_028290765.1 Tardiphaga sp. | reverse complement strand
CAGCGCTTCCTCGATCTGCGTCGGGAACACATTGACGCCTCGCAGGATGATCATGTCGTCGGAGCGGCCGGTGACCTTCTCCATCCGCCGCATCCCCGGTCGCGCGGTGCCCGGCAAGAGGCGCGTCAGATCGCGGGTGCGATAGCGGATGATCGGAAACGCTTCCTTGGTCAGCGAGGTGAACACCAGCTCGCCCTTCTCGCCGTCGGACAGCACGGCGCCGGTGTCGGGATCGACCACTTCGGGATAAAAATGGTCCTCCCAGATGTGCAGCCCGTCCTTGGTCTCGACGCATTCCTGGGCGACGCCGGGACCGATTACTTCCGACAGGCCGTAGATATCGGTGGCGTCCATGTCGAACGCCGCCTCGATCTCGGCGCGCATCGCATTGGTCCACGGCTCGGCGCCGAAGATGCCGAATTTCAGCGATGATTTGCGCGGGTCGAGGCGCTGCCGCTTGAATTCGTCGAGGATCGCCAGCATGTAGCTCGGCGTTACCGTGATGATATCCGGCTTGAAATCGTTGATGAGCTGCACCTGCCGCTCGGTCATGCCGCCGGAGACCGGCACAACCGTACAGCCGAGCCGCTCCGCGCCGTAATGCGCGCCGAGCCCGCCGGTGAACAGGCCATAGCCATAGGCATTGTGCATGATCATGCCGCTGCGGCCGCCGGCGGCGCGGATCGAGCGCGCCATCACGTTGGACCACATGTCGATATCGGCCCGCGTATAGCCGACCACGATCGGCTTGCCGGTGGTGCCGGAGGAGGCGTGGACGCGGACCAACGTCTCGCGCGGCACCGCGAACATCCCGAACGGGTAATTGTCGCGCAAATCGGTCTTCACCGTGAACGGAAACTTCGCCAGGTCGGAAAGCTGCCGGAAGTCCGAAGGATGCACGCCTTTCTGGTCGAACGCCTTCTTGTAATGCGCGACGTTCTCGTAGGCATGCGCCAGCGACCATGCCATGCGCTTGGTCTGCAGCGCCATGATTTCATCGCGCGAGGCGCGCTCGGCGTCATCCATGACCGCTTCGTTCCCGGTCCTGAGGTCGCGTTTCGTCGAAGCCATCGACATCGTCCTGTTTCGGTTACTATTTCGACTCGGGATCGGGAGCCGGCACCAGCGCGCCGCCGATGGTGCGGGAATGGCCGCGCAGTTCCGCGATAGTCACGCCGTCGGCGCTGACGTTGATGTCGTAGATGCCCGACCGGCCGGATCGCGAGATTTCCCGCGCCGTCGCCACCAGCCGATCGCCGAGCTTGCCCGGCTTGATGAAGGAGATGTTGCCGTGCGCGGCGACGGCGCGCTCGTTATGGGTGTTGCAGGCAAAGGCAAACGCCGAATCCGCCAGCGTGAAGATGAAGCCGCCATGGGCGATGCCGTGCCCATTGACCATGTTCGGCTTCACCGTCATCGCCAGCTTCGCATGGCCGGGCTTGATGTCGAGGATTTCCATGCCGAGGCCCTGGCTGGCGTCGTCGTCCTTCCACATCGTCTCGGCGCAGGCGCGCGCCAATTCGTCGGGCGACAGCACAGCGAGCTTGTTCACTGCGGCCTCCCGGTGAATTTCGGCGTCCGCTTGGCGATGAAGGCGTTGACGCCTTCGGCATAATCCGGCGTCGCTCCGGCCTGCCGCTGCAGATCGCGCTCCAGATCGAGCTGGGCGTCGAGGGTGTTGGTCGCGGATTTGGCAAAGGCCTGCTTGATCATGGCGATGCCCTGGGTGGGCTGGCTCGCCAGATGAGCGGTCAGCTTCTCGGCCTCGGCTTTCAACTTGTCGTCATCGACCGTGCGCCAGATCAGCCCCCAGCTCTCGGCGGTTTCCGCCGTGATCGGTTCGGCCAGCATCGCCAGTGCCTTGGCGCGGGCCTCGCCGATCAGCCGCGGCAGCCGCCAGGTGCCGCCGGAATCCGGCACCAGGCCGATTTTCGCGAACGACTGGATGAATTTCGCCGACCGCGCGGCCAGCACGATATCGCAGGCCAAAGCGACATTGGCGCCGGCGCCCGCGGCGGTGCCGTTGACGGCGCAGACCACCGGTTTGTTCATCGCGGTAATGCGGCGCACCAGCGGATTGTAGAAATTCTCTATTGTGGTGCCGAGATCGCCGGAAATGTCGCTCAAATCCTGTCCGGCGCAAAAGCCGCGCCCGGCGCCGGTCAGGAGCACGGCGCGGCACTCGATGTCGCCGGCGGCATCGTCGAGCGCCTGGGCCAGCGCCCGGTGCATCGCTTCATTGAAGGCGTTGAGCCGGTCCGGCCGGTTCAGCGTGACGACGCGCCAGGCGCCTCGATTGTCGACCAGGATTGGGTCCAATGTTTCCTCCGCACGCCCGGGCTCGTTTTGCACAAGCCTCTTGAATTGAACGATCGGTCAGTTAATTATTAGACGAAGCGACCATCGTGTCAACGGCCGTGATGGGCGCAGATCGGGTCGTAACGACTGAAGAAAAAACCGGAGGGAGCCATGACTATCACCCTGCAGAGCCTCGCCACCGATCGCTGGATCGAGGCATCCAGCGGTTTTGTCGATATTCCGAGCGCGGTCGACGGCCATATCGTCGCCCGCGCCTCGAGCGCCGGCCTGGATTTCGCAGCCATGGTCCGGCACGCCCGCGAGGTCGGCGGCCCAGCGCTGCGCCAGCTCACCTTCCACCAGCGCGCCGACCGGCTGCGCGCGCTGGCGGCTTACCTCACCGAGCGCAAGGAAGCGCTCTACCAACTGGCCGGCGACACCGGCGCCAACCGGCGCGACAACCAGGTCGATATCGACGGCGGCATCGGCACGCTGGCGGCCTACGCCTCGCGCGGCCGCCGCGATCTGCCCGATGCCAAATTCGTCGTCGACGGCGACGTCGAAAGCCTGTCGAAAGGCGGCAGCTTCGTCGGCCAGCATATCCTGTCGCCGCTTCATGGCGTCGCGGTTCTCATCAACGCCTTCAACTTTCCCTGCTGGGGATTGCTGGAGAAAATGGCGCCAGCGTTGCTGGCCGGCGTGCCGGTCATCGCCAAGCCGGCCACCGCCACGGCTTACGTCACCGAGGCGCTGGTGCGGCTGATCCACGAGTCCGGCATCCTGCCAGCCGGCAGCCTGCAACTGATCTGTGGCGGTACCGGTGATCTACTGGATCATCTTTCCGGCCAGGACGTGATCTCGTTCACCGGGTCGATCGAGACCTCGGACAAGTTGCGTGCCCATCCGAACATCGCCCGGCATTCGATCCGCTTTGTCGCCGAGCGCGACTCGCTCAATGCCGCGGTGCTGGGTCCCGACGTGACGCCGGCCGATCCGGAATTCGATCTGTTCGTGCGCGAGGTGATCCGGGAGATGACCGTCAAGGCCGGCCAGAAATGCACCGCGATCCGGCGCGTGCTGGTGCCGCGATCGCAGGAAGCCGCCATCGTCGCGGCGCTGCAGGCGGGCCTGGCCAAGATCAAACTCGGCGACCCCCGCACCGAAGAGAAGGCGATGGGTTCGCTGGTCAGCCGGGCGCAGCGCGAGGCGGTGCGCGCTCAGATCGCGACGTTGCGGACCGAGGCCGAGATCGTGTTCGGCGATCCGAACCAATGCGTCGGCGAGGGAATCGATGTCGCCAAAGGCGCCTTCCTGTCTCCGGTGCTGCTGCGCGCCACCCATCCCATGGCGGCGCGGCGCATCCACGACACCGAGGCGTTCGGGCCGGTGGCGACCGTGATCGGTTATGACGATCTCGATCAGGCGATCGAGCTGGTCCGGCGCGGCGAGGGCAGTCTGGTGGCGTCGCTGTTCACCTACGACCGCGCGGTCGCCGAGCAGGCCATACTCGGCATCGCGGCCTGGCATGGCCGGATCCTGATCGTCGATCGCGATTGCGCCAAAGAGTCCACCGGCCACGGCTCGCCCTTGCCCGGCCTGGTGCATGGCGGCCCCGGACGGGCCGGCGGCGGCGAGGAACTCGGCGGATTGCGCGCTGTGTTTCACTATATGCAGCGCACTGCCGTGCAGGGTTCGCCAGCGCGGCTGTCGGCGCTGACCGGCAGCTGGATGAAGGGCGCACCGGCCCCGATCGCGGCAACGCATCCGTTCAAGCGCGACTACGATCAGCTTGCCGTCGGCGATACCGTCGAGACCACGAGCCGGCCGATCACCCTCGACGACATCGAGCATTTTGCCGAATTCACCGGCGACAAATTCTATGCCCACATGGACGAGGCCGCGGCCAAGGCCAATCCGTTCTTCCCGGGCCGGGTCGCGCACGGCTATCTGATCCTGGCCTTTGCCGCCGGGCTGTTCGTCGATCCGGCGCCGGGACCGCTATTGGCGAATTACGGCCTCGACAATCTGCGGTTCCTGAAACCGGTGTCGCCCGGCGACGCCATCCGGGTGCGGCTGACGGTGAAGCAGAAATCGCGGGCGCGGAAGCCGGAATATGGCGAGGTGCGCTGGGACGTCGAGGTGTTCAACCAGAACAATGAGCCGGTGGCCCGTTACGATCTGCTGACCATGAGCGCCCGGGCGGCATAGATTCCCGCGCCAAAATCTGTCAGGAAGGCCCGCGCGCCGGCTCCGGCGCGAGAGGTTTGTGAAGGTCCTGAATGACGATGATGTCTGAGCCGTCCAGTTCGAAACAGTCTGTGAAGGCACGCTGCGTGCGGCTTCTGGAAAAGGCCGCCGATGCCGCCGCCATCGTGCCGGTGATCGAACAGCATGCGATTGCGCCCGCGCCGGGCGAGGTTCTGGTCGAGGTGAAGGCGGCGGCGGTCAATCCCTCCGACATCAAGGCGGCCACCGGCCTGATGCCCTATGCGGTGTTCCCGCGCACGCCCGGCCGCGACTATGCCGGTGTGGTGATCGACGGCCCCGCCGAATGGATCGGCCGCGAAGTGTTCGGCTCCTCCGGCGATCTCGGCATCCGGCGCAACGGTACCCACGCGACCCATGTCGCCGTCGAAGCCGAGGCGCTGGTGGAAAAGCCGGCCAATCTGACCTGGGAGGAGACGGCCGGCCTCGGCGTTCCCTTCGTCACCGCGATGGAAGGTTTCCGCCGCGCCGGCATGCCGAAGCCGGGCGAGGCGGTCCTGGTGATGGGTGTCAACGGCAAGGTCGGCCAGGCTGCGGTGCAGATCGCCAGCTGGCACGGCGCTCGCGTGCTCGGCGTGGTCCGCAAGGATGAGGCCTACGAAGGTCACACCAACTCAACTGTCGAGGTGATCAATGCCTCGGCCGTCGATGTGGCCACCCGCGTCCGCGAACTGACCGGCGGCAAGGGGGCCAACATCATCTTCAACACCGTGGGCGATCCGTATTTCCAGGCCGCGCACAAATCGCTGGCACTGAAGGGACGCCAGATCCTGATCGCTGCCATCGACCGGATCGTGCAATTCAACATCCTGGAGTTCTACCGCGGCCAGCACACCTATATCGGCGTTGATACGCTGGGGCTGTCATCGATCGCTTCCGGGGAGGTGCTGCGCGAACTCGTCCCCGGTCTGGCCAGCGGGCATCTCAAGCCGTATCCGATCAGGCAGGAGTCGATATATCCGCTGGAGGGGGCCAAGCAGGCCTATTTTGCTGTCGCCGGCTCCTCGCGCGACCGCGTGATTTTGAAGCCCGCGTGATTTTGAAGCCGGCGGTTGAAGAAGTCTTCTGCGAGCGATCGCGAAAGCATGACGGGGCCTGCTGTTACATCCGTAACATTTTCTTCTGATTCTGAAATTGATCCGAAGTGTTTGTGATCGAAGCTGGGTCGGCGGGGGTTGGTTTCAGGAGTCAGCACGATGGATGCAACGCCGACCCGATCGGTCGTCACCGTCGCAACGGCTGAGGTCGAGCGAGCCGTCGCTGTCATCGTACTCGCTTTCGCCGCCGATCCGGTGGCGCGCTGGTCGTACGGCGACGACGCCGAACAATATCTGCTGTATTTCCCCGCTCTTGTGCGCGCATTTGGTGGCAAGGCCTTCGCCCATGGCACCGCGCGGCACGTCAGCAGCTGCGCCGGCGTGGCGCTGTGGCTGCCACCGGATATCCACCCGGATGAAGAGTCCATTGTGGCGAGCTTGCCGGCCGAACGGCGGGAGGAGGTGGGAGCCGTCTTCGAACAGATAGCCGGCTACCACCCCAGCGAGCCGCACTGGTATCTGCCGCTCATCGGTGTCGATCCGGCCCAGCGAAACAAGGGTTACGGTTCAGCACTGATGGAAGATGCGCTGCGCCGGTTCGATCAGGATCACGTTGCGGCGTATCTCGAATCCACCAATCCGGACAATATCGCGTTTTATCAAAGGCACGGTTTTGAGTTCCTCGGCACCGTCCGGGCAGGATCATCGCCGCCACTGTTTCCGATGCTGCGCGCAGCCCGCTGAAAACGCAGAGCGCCCGCAATTAGTGGTAGCCCGTATGAGCGGAGCGATATGCGGGGAATGCAGGCCGTGAGATCCCGGATATCTCTCCGCTCATCCGGGCTACGCTCGCACCTTGTTTCTTCCGCAGAGCCGCAATCGAACTCAATCCACCGCTTTCGTCACAATATGAATCTCCGACGTGAGCGTCCGATGCACCGGGCACTTGTCGGCGATTTCCAGCAGCTTCTTGCGCTGCTCGGGGTCCAGATCGCCTTCCATGGCGATGACCCGATCGATCTGGTCGAGCATTCCAGACTTGGTTTCGCATTCGGCACAATCGGTCGCATAGATCTTGCTGTGCTGCAGCATCACCGTCACCCGCTCCAGCGGCAGCGATTTGCGGTCGGCGTAGAGCCGCATGGTCATGGAAGTGCAGGCACCGAGACCGGCGAGCAGGTAATCGTAAGGGCCGGGTCCGGTGTCGTCGCCACCGGCGGCGACGGGCTCATCGGCGAGCAGGCGATGTGGACCGATCGATACCGTCTGCTGGAATTTGCTGGCGCGGGTTTCCTGGACCACGACCTTGCGCGGCAGCTCGCCGAGATCGACCGGAGCTTCCGGCGCGACAGAATCCAGGTAGCGCTCCGCCCAGGCGGCAATGACGTCGGCGACGTATAGGGAGTCGCGCTTCTGGGTCAAAAGATGGTCCGCGCCGGCCAGCGACACAAAACTCTTGGGATGTTTCGCCGCGACAAAGATTTTGGTGGCGTTGTCGATGCTCACGGTATCGTCGGTCGGCGCGTGCATGATCAGCAGCGCCTTGTGCAATTTTACCACCTGCGCCATCAGATTGTGCTCGGCGATGTCGTCGAGGAATTCGCGCTTGATCTGGAACGGCCGGCCGGCGAGCGAGACTTCGACCTTGCCGTGCTTGCGGATGTCGTCGAGTTGCTCGGCGAACAGCCCGGTGACGTGGGCCGGGTCAGCGGGCGCGGCGATGGTGACCACCGCTTTGGCGTCGGGAATCCGCGCGGCGGCGGCGAGGATCGCGGCGCCGCCGAGGCTGTGGCCGATCAGGATCGCCGGAGCCTTGCGGGTCTGGCTCAGATGGTCGGCGGCATGCACCAGATCGGCGACGTTGGACGAGAACGTCGAGTTGGCAAAATCGCCTTCGCTGGATCCAAGTCCGGTAAAGTCGAACCGCAGCACCGCGATGCCCTTGGCGGTCAGGGCCAGCGCGATGCGTCTCGCCGCCAGCACATCCTTGCCGCAGGTGAAGCAATGCGCGAACAGCGCATAGGCAACAGGTTCACGCTCCGGCAGGTCCAGCGCGGCGGCCAGTTGCTGGCCTTCCGAGCCCTGAAATTGAAAACGTTCACTCGGCACGTTCAGTCTCCATGATCGGGGCGGGCGGTGACGTCAGTCACCGGATATTCCCAACTTTAGGGAAACATGGCTCAATAGGGCCATATAATGTAAGCCGTACAAATTGTCTTGTACGACGTATCCAATATAGCTCCATGGCGCGGTTCCCTGCCGAGCATTTTTTCGAGGACTCCATGCTCGCCATGCCGCTTGAGCAGCCAACCGCTCTGGAGCCAGCCTTAGCCCCGGTAAGTCCCGTTGAGCGTATCGATGCCATCGACGTGCTCCGAGGCGTGGCTCTGTTCGGCGTGCTCGTCATTAATATTGTGACGGTGTTTCGCGTTTCCATCTTTGAACAGTTCTTGCCTTCCGCCAGTACGATACCGGCGCCCGATCGTGCCGTCCAAACCTTGCTGATGCTGGCCTTCGAGATGAAGGCCCTCGCCCTGTTTTCCTTTCTGTTCGGCGCAGGGCTGGCCATTCAGTTCGAGCGGCTCGCCAGCAATCCGCGCCGCACCAAATTGCTCGCGCGCAGACTTGCCGTCTTGCTGATCATTAGTCTGGCGCACCTGTTTCTGATCTGGAACGGCGACATCCTCACCGAATACGCTGTGGCGGGATTGGTCGTGCTGCCATTTTTGTGGAGCCCGCGCTGGCTGCTGGCGGCAAGTGCCTCGCTGTTGCTGGCGGTTTACCTGGTCATGCCGCTGTTACCTCCTGTCGTGCCGTGGCCTGCCACGAGCTGGATAAAGGGTCATATCATTGAGGCGAACCAGGTCTACGGCAGGGGTGGTTTCATCGACATTCTCATGTTCCGAATCCACGAAGTACCCGCCATCTTTCCGCTGCATGTCTGGATTTTTCCGCGCACCGTCGCGCTATTCCTGTTCGGGATGTTGGCATGGCGCACCGGCATATTGCGTCGCCCCGCGGTACATCGGGTTCTGCTGTCAACCGTTGCCATCGCCGGCATTCTCGTCGGTGGCGGGCTTACCGTAGCCGCGGACGAACCGGCTTTGCTGGGGTTGCCGTCACTCGGGCGCG
>JAQGJF010000150.1 GCA_028290765.1 Tardiphaga sp. | reverse complement strand
ATGCTGGGCGGGCCGACCTACAAGGTCATGGCGACGCTGATCTATGACGAGTTCATGCAGTTGCTCGACTGGCCGAGCGGCTCGGCGCTGTCGTTCGCACTGACCGCGATGGCGATCGGTGTAATCTGGCTGTCGAGCCGGCTGACCAGAAGTTGGGCGGGCACGGCATGAGCAGCGCAGCCGACAGCGACGACCGGCCAGGCCTTGCCGTCACCACGACGGCTCTCGCCGTCATAGTCTTCCTGCAAATTCCGGTGATCGTCGTGGTGCTGGCGGCATTCAGCGCGACCTCGTATCTGACGATTCCGCCGCGCGGGCTGACACTTGCCTGGTTCGGCAAGGTCCTGACCGATCCGACCTACCTCGCCGCAATCCGCATGAGCCTGATACTGGCCTGCGGCTCAACCGTGATCTCGCTCGTGCTCGGCGTCGCCGCAGCCTACGCGTTGTTCCGCAAGGCGCTGCCGGGTTCGGAGGCGATCACCTCCGTGCTGATGGCGCCGCTGATCCTGCCGGCGGTGGTGATCGGCGTCGCGCTGCTGCAATATTACAGCCTGACCGGCCTGCGCGGCAGCCTGTTTGGACTGCTCATGGCCCATGTCGTCATCACCGTGCCCTATATCGTGCGCTCCGCGCTGGCGAGCCTGGCGGGGCTCGACCTTGCGGTGGAGGAGGCCGCGCGGGTGCTCGGCGCCAACGGCTTCGAAGCTTTCCGGCTCGTCACCTTGCCGCTGATCCAACCCGGCCTGGTGGCAGGCGCGCTGTTTGCCTTCATCACCTCGCTCGACAATGTCCCGGTGACGATCTTCCTGATCGGCGCCAACCAGACGACGCTGCCCGTGCTCATCTTCTCCTCGGTCGAGATGGGGATCGATCCCAGCGTTGCCGCGGTCTCAACCCTGCTGATCGTTGCCACCGGCATCATTCTTCTCATCGCCGAGCGCGGCGCCGGCTTCCACCGCTTCGTATGAAACGAGTCCTCAGACATGCCATTGACCAGCAAGGGTTTCCCGCTTTTCCTGACCTTCGATCTCGACGCCGAGACAATGTGGACCGGCCGCGACCCGGCCTATGCCAGCCGCCCTATCCTGATGTCGCAGGGCGCCTATGGCTGGAAGGTCGGCACCGGCCGCGTGCTCGACCTGCTCGACCGCTACGGCATCAAGGCGACCTTCTTCGTGCCCGGACTGATCATCGACCAGCGCGAGGCACTGATCGAGACGATCCTGAAGCGCGGCCACGAACTCGCCCATCACAGCTACAGCCATGCCTGGATTCTCTCGCTCACGCACCAGCAGGAGCGCGAGGAGATGGAGAAGGCATTCCAGTCGATCAAGCGGGTCAGCGGGCGCGCGCCGCGCGGCTGGCGCTCGCCGGCTGCCGAGATCAGCCCGATCACCATGCCGATGCTGGTCGAATACGGCTTCGACTACTCCTCGAACTTCTTCGACGACGACTCGCCCTATCTCCACGAGGTCGAGGGCCAGGAGACGAAGATCGTCGAACTGCCGTTCCGCTGGGTGCTCGATGATGCACCCTTCTTCCAGTATTCGATCGTGCTGCCCGGCCGCACCATGCAGGCGCCCTCCGCATTGCTGGAAGCCTGGAAAAGCGAGTTCGACGTACTCTATGCCGAGGACCGGATGATGATGATCGGCATGCATCCCGAGATCATCGGCCAGCCGTCACGTATCAAGGTGCTGGAAGGCCTGATCGAGCACGCCCTCAAGCATGCAAATGTCTGGATCGGCCGCTGCGACGAGATGGTCGACGACATGCGGCCCGGCCTCGAGCGGATTCGCGCAGAGGCCAGGCGATGAGCGGCGCCGTTGCCGAGCGGCGCATCCTGATCACCGGCGCGGCCAACGGGATCGGCCTTGCCAGCGTGGCGCGTTTCCTGGCGGAGGGCGCAAGCGTTGCGGCGCTCGACCGTGACGAGACCGCGCTCGCGGCGATGCGGTCACGCTTCGATGGCGCGAAAATCCGCACCTTGCAGGCCGACGTCGCCGATCCGGCCGCTGTTGCCGCGGCGATCGCCGACGGTGCGGACGCGCTGGGCGGCCTCGACGGCGTCGTCAATGCGGCCGGCCTCGATCTCGTCGCCGATATCGAGGCGATGGCGCTGACCGACTGGAACCGACTGCTCGCCGTCAACCTGACCGGGCCGATGCTGGTGATGCAGGCGGCCTTTCCCCATCTGCGTGCGGCGGGCGGCGGCACAATCGTCAATGTATCGTCCGGCGCCGGGCTGTCGCCGCTGAAGCACCGCACCGCCTATTGCGCATCGAAAGCCGGACTGCAGATGGCTTCCAAGGCGCTGGCGATGGAAGCGGCAGAATTCGGCATTCGCGTCAACGTGGTCTGCCCGGGCGCCGTCGAGACCGGGTTGTTCCGCTCCGGCATCGACGCAGCGGCCGACCCTCACGCCGCCTATGAAGCCGTGCGTGCCCGCTACGCTCTGCAGCGCATCGCCGCGCCCGAGGAAATCGCCGCCGCCATCCTCTGGCTGACGAGCACCGAGTCTTCTTATGTCACTGGCACCGCCATCGCCGTCGATGGCGGCAGGACCTTCCATTGAGGAGCCCGCGATGATCGTCAGCGAACGCTTTTCCGGGAAAGTCGTGGCGATCACCGGCGCCGCCCACGGCATCGGCGCGGCTACCGCGCGGCGCTTCCTCAGTGAAGGCGCGCGCGTCGCCGTGATCGACCGCGAAGACGATGGTTTCGCCGAGAGCCTCCAGGGCCTTACGGCCGAGCGGCTGCTGTCCATGGCGGGCGACTGCACCGATGCCGCC
>JAQGJF010000091.1 GCA_028290765.1 Tardiphaga sp. | reverse complement strand
GATCGATCGCCCACTCCACATCTTGCGGGCAGCCCATGCTCTTCTCGAGCGATTTCGCCAACCTCGCCACCGCGATCACCTGCGCATCGCTGAGTGAGGGCAGCATTCGGCGCTGCGGTTCAACGACACGCTGTACGGCCCGGCGCGCGCCGCGGTCGGCTACCAATTCATGATCCTTGTCGGCGATTTTTCGCCGGACGATCTCGAGCAGCACCTTCTCGACCACGAAATGGTCCGGCGTGATCTCGCCGGAAACCACCGGTTCGCCGAGACCGAAGGCGGAATCGATCACGATCTTGCTGCGGTCGCCATTGATCGGGTCGAGCGTCATGGCGACGCCCGCGGCGGCCGCATCGATCATCTTCTGAACCCCGACGCCCATCTGCACGTCGATCTGTGCAAGCCCGATCCTGGCGCGGTAGGCCACGGCGCGGGCATTGAACAGGCTGGCCCAGCAGGCCTTCACCTTGGGGACAATTTCGTCTTCGCCGACGACCCACAGATAAGTGTCCTGCTGGCCGGCGAAACTCGCGTCCGGCATATCCTCTGCCGTTGCCGAAGAGCGGACCGCCACCGGCAGATCGTTGCTCCCGGCCATGGCCTGGTAGGCCCGGCGAATCTCCGCCTCGATCTCGGCCGGCATCGCCGTCGAAATAATCGCCTTGCGGATTACAGCCGATTTGTTCTCCGCGTCGTCGACATTATCGCTTTCGATCGTTCGAAGCAGCCGATCGATCCGCTCGCGCAATCCGCCCTCATCAAGATGCGCGGCATAGGCTTCGGTGGTGACCGCAAAGCCGTCAGGCACGTTCACGCCAGCCGCGATCATGCGGGCCAGGCTGGCGCATTTGCCGCCCATGCGCCCGTGATCGGTTTCGTTCGCCATGCCGAACGGCATAATGTATCGGCCGTCGAGGACTTTCAGCACGATCCGTCTCCCCCATCTGCCCGATCCCATTCGATGTGAAGCGCCGTCGGGGTCCGGAACGAGGTGTTGCGCGCAAAATCGAAGGTCTGTCCCGCCTTCAGCCTCAGGCCCGGCAGCCGCCGCGTCAGTTCCTCCAGCGCGATGGCCAGTTCGATCTTGGCCAGTTGCTGGCCGACGCAGAAATGAATGCCGTAGCCGAACGCCAGATGGCTGCGCGCATCCTTGCGCGTCACGTCGAAACGCACGGCTTCCGAAAACACGGTCTCATCGCGATTGGCCGAACCGAGCAGCAGCAGGATGTTGGCGCCTTTGGGAATCGTCACGCCACCGATCGTGGCGTCCCTCAACGCCCTGCGCCGCCACGCCACAATCGAGGGGCTGTAACGCAGGATTTCATCGACGGCGTTGGCAATGAGCGCGGGATCGGCAATCAACGCCTCCCAATTGGCGCGATGCAGCAGCAATTCGCGCACACCGTTCGCCATCAAACTGGTGGTGGTCTCGTGTCCGGCGAACAGCACGCTGTACAGCACGCCGGCGATTTCGTCGTCGCTGATCTCGGCGCCGTCCTTCTGCATCCGAACCAGGTCGCCCGGCAGGTCGTCGCTGATCTCCGCATGGCGTCGGACCACCAGATCGCGGCAGTAGTTCCAGTACTCGACCATATTGTGGGCATGCGGCAGCTGTTCCTGGTCCGACAGATTGCCCCATGTCAGCAGCGCCCGGCTGACCGCCCAAGCCTTGACCTTGGGCACGTCGGCATCCGGCACGCCGACCAGCTTGAACAGCACCAGCGCCGGCACGTCATAGGCGAAGTCGCGAAAGAAATCGGCGTGGCCGTTGTCGGCGTGGCCGTTGCGGACAAAACCATCCAGCGCGCGGCTGACGATCTGCCGGACCTGCGGTTCGATGGCCTTGAACCGGCGCGGGCCGAAGCAGCCCTGCACCAGTTTGCGAATCCGCGTATGATCGGGCGGTACGCGCGCGGACAATCCGGAATAGGCGGTGAAGCCGCCCTGCTTCATGACCTGCACGCCTTCCGCGCACATCGGACGCAGCGGCGCCTGCGCATTCTCCGAGGAAAAAGTCTGCCAGTCCTCGAACACCGCCTTGATGTCGGCGTGCCGGGCGACGACGTAATATTGAAGCTCGTCCAAGAAGAACACCGGCGCCTGTGCGCGGGCCCATTCGTAAAACGAAAACGGATCGTCGATGTCGAACGGATCGAAATCGGCCGACGCATCCGAAAAGGGGCAGCTTCGCACCGTACTCGATTGAGCCATCTCTTCCTCCCTGGCGCCGCCCTTTCCGGACGATCGTTGCCAAGCAGGATAGCAGGCAATCTTTGGTTTTTCTTTAGTCTAAAGATACTGTGATATCATAGACATATGCCGCATCTACGCCGCACCGACCAGCTTCCGATAGGTCTGGCGCAAGGCCGCGCTTTGCGGCCGGTCGTCAAAATGCGTGAGCGAATCCAGATAAAGCTTGTACTGCCGGTCGATCGCCTCGCGGCGGCCCTGGGCGCAGAACACCTGCATGGCTTCCTCATGCGCCATCTCGCACAACGGATCGATGGTCAGCGCCTTCTGGCAATGCACCAGCGCCGCCGAATAGTCCTGGCGTTCGCGGTAGATCCGCGCCGCGTCGCGCTGCACCTTGAAGAACATGTCGCGCAGCCAATAGCGTTTCGACCAGCACCAGTCGCGCTCGCTGTCGTCGGCGTATTCGGCCGGGATGTCCTCGAACAGATCGCCGGTATAGAGCCGGTCGGCGGCCTGAAGACAGATCAGCGCCTCGTCGCTGGCGCCCGACTTGATGTGGCTTTGCGACTGCCGGCAGAGCTGTTCGAAGGTCGAGATGTCGAGCCAGCTTCGCTCCGGCGGTACCAGAACGTAGCGCGACCCGTCGCGCAGCAGATATTCGTGTTCGCTGCCGCCGCCGCGCTTGGGCTGATGCCGCATCGCGCCACGCAGGCATTTGACGGTGTGATAGAGCCGGTTGCGCGCCGCCTCGACGGTCCCGGCCTTCGGCCACAACAAGTCGGCCAGCTCATCGGTGGCGGCGCCCCGCCCGCCCTTCTGCAGCAAATACGCGAACAGCGTCTTGGTCTTGCGGGTGGCGCCGCCGGAAACCTCCCAATCGATCTGGCTGCCGTCATTGCGATAGATCCGCAGCCGGCCGAAGCAGCGAATCTTCCAGCGGTCGCGGCTGTCGACAAAGGCCGCGACCGGCTCCTCGGCCGAGCGCTTCAAGAGCCACATCGGATCGGCGCCCTCGGCGGCGTGCGCCGCGGTCGAAGGCGCGTCGGCCAGTTCGGGCACGATGGCGCCGAGCCAGTGATCGACCTGCTGGCGCAGTGTGCCCCGTGTCAGTAGGCCGGCCGGCAGCCAATGCGGATTGGCCACCGCGCCGCAGGAGGTCAGCACGCCGGGGTGCCCGCGCAGTGCCGCCAGCAATTGCTCGTCGATCAGGAGCCGGCGGTTATAAAGCGAAACCACGCAGATGCCGAGCCGGGATGCCAGGTCTTCCGCGACCACCATCCAGTTCTCGAAATTCGCGGTGGCCGAATTGGTCTGCAGGCCCCAGCCCATATCCACCACAAGCACGACGCCCGATCGGTCGGCTTCCGCTACCGGGCTCAGCCAACTTTCCAGGCGCCGCGCGATCTCACGGAACGAGATCGGCACCTGCAGGAAGCCAAGCTCGGCGAACGGTTTGCCGTCGAAGGCGATGTCGTTGTCGCCGCGGCGCAAGGCCGAGCGCGCCGCGCCGACAGCCCGCTCATCCGTCGTGGCCAGAAAAATCCGCGCCGGCGACAGAGTGTCCTTTGCCGCCTCGACGAATTCGCCGAGCAGCGACTTCTGCCGGGTGGCAAAGAAAGCCAGGTTCAGGATGCTGTTTGAGTGTTTTCCAGTCACGAGAGCCCCGCATTGGAAGGCGTAACCTTAGCACCCACCCGCCAACGAAAGAAATCGAACTGTTCGTCGTTCAATCCTGATCGCGTTCGGCAAACCCGGCCAGCACCACCTCTTCGCGCTTGCGCCGCAGATGGGTCCGCAGGATATGCGCGAGCCCGCTGGCGTCCCGTCGTTGCAGCGCATTCAGGATCCCCTCATGTTCCTGGATGGCCAGCGCCCAATGCTCCGGGGTCATCGGCGTGATGAAGCGGGCGCGGCGAATGCGCCCCGATACCGATTCATAAAATCCGGCGAGCACCGCGTTGTCGGCGGCGCGCACGATGGCTTCGTGGATCTGGCGGTTGCAGCGGTAATACGACAGCAGATCGCGCGCCTCGTAATGCGCGACCATCGTGGTCTGCAGCGCGGCGATCTCGCGCAGCTGCTCGTCTGAAATCCGCGGACAGGCCAGTTCGCCGGCCGTCGCCTCCAGCGCTTCGCAGACTTCGAACAACTCGCTGACGTCCTTTTGCGTGAGCTTCGCCGCGCGCGACCCGCGATTGGGCAACAACACCACCAGCCCTTCGGCGGCGAGCACCTTCAAGGCCTCGCGCAGCGGCGTGCGCGAGATGCCGAGCGACGCGCATAATTCGCGCTCGGGAATCCGCGAGCCCGGCGCGATTTCGCCTTCGGTCAGAATATGCCGGAGGCGGGACACCACCTCGTCATGCATCATGTCGTTATTCCCTCGGCCACCGGACGCTTGAACAGTTTTGAATGCAAAAGTTCCATTTTTCAACTTTTAAATCGGATTTTAGCTTGCGAAACCGATATTTTGCATTCAAATTGGCAAGCCTACGGCCAGTTTGGCCTCGACAAGGTCTGGAACAGCATGAGCGAAACCGCCTCCACCCTTGAGCCCGAGCTGCTGTACGAGACCCGCGAAGGCATCGGCCGGATCACCTTCAACCGGCCGCAGGCCCGGAATTCGCTGACCTTCGCGATGTATGAGCGGCTGGCGGAAATCTGCGAAAGCGCCGGTCAGGATGGTTCGCTAAAGGTCCTGGTCGTCACCGGCGCCGGCGACAAGGCCTTTGCCGCCGGCACCGACATCAATCAATTCAAGGCGTTCAAGTCCCCGCAGGATGCCATCGGCTATGAGGCAAGGATCGATCGCGTGCTCGGCACCATCGAGAACTGCCAGATCCCGATCATTGCGGCAATCTCAGGCGCCTGCGCCGGCGGCGGCGCGGCGATTGCGGCCTGCTGCGATCTTCGCATCGGGACAACGACGGCGAAGTTCGGTTTTCCGATCGCCCGCACGCTGGGCAATTGTTTGTCGATCGCCAATCTCAGCCGGTTGTCGGCGCTGATCGGGCCGGCCCGGGTCAAGGACATCATCTTTACCGCGCGCATGGTCGAAGCCGAGGAAGCGCTCCGCATCGGCCTCTTGAGCGAGACGGTGGATGACTTCCCTGCCCTGCAGCAACGCACCGACGAACTGGCGCGCCTGATCGCTTCTCATGCGCCGTTGACGCTGCGCGTCACCAAGCAGGCGCTGCATCGAATGCAGCCGAAGGACCTGCCCGATGACGAGGACCTGATCCGGATGTGCTATCAGAGCCGCGATTTTCGCGAAGGCATGGACGCCTTTCTCAACAAGCGCCCGCCGCAATGGACCGGCGAATAGATCCAATTCAATAAGAAACGCGCGGAGGAAACCATGGGCCCGCTGGCCGGACTGAAAGTCGTCGATCTTACCCACGTCATGGCGGGCCCGACCTGCACACTGATGCTCGCCGACATGGGCGCCGACGTGATCAAGATCGAAAAGATCCCGGCCGGTGACGATACCCGGTACTCGGTGCCGCCGAAGATCGGCGACGAGGCGGCGTCGTTCCTGATGATGAACCGCAACAAGAAAGGCATCGCGCTCGACCTCAAGACGCCGGGCGGCGCCAAAGTGCTGCAGCGGCTGATCGACAAAGCGGATGTCGTGGTGGAAAATTTCGGGCCCGGCGCGATGGAGCGGCTCGGTTTCGGCTACGAGGACCTGCGCCAGAAAAATCCGGCGCTGATCTACTGCTCGCTGTCCGGCTTCGGCCGCACCGGTCCCTACAAGCACCGCCGCGGCTTCGACCTGGTCGCCCAGGCCATGAGCGGCATCATGAGCTTTACCGGCGAGCGGCCCGACGGCCCGCCGGTCAAATGCGGTGCGCCGCTGTCCGACATCACCGCGGGCCTGCTGGCGGCGATGGGCATTCTCGCCGCCTATAGCCACCGGCTGAAGACCGGTCAGGGCCAATGGGTCGAAACTTCGCTGTTCGAGGCCGCTTTGGTTCAGACCTATTGGCAGGCTGCCATCGCGCTCGCCACCGGCGTGGCACCGAAGGCGATGGGCTCGGCGCATCCGCTCAACGCGCCCTATCAGGCGTTCGAAGCCTCGGACGAATGGATCGTGGTGGGCGGCGCCAACAAGAAGCATTGGGGGCTCACCCTCGAAGTGCTCGGCGCGCCCGAACTGGCCCATGATCCGCGCTTCGCCACCGGCGCCAGCCGGATGGCGCATCTGAAAGAGCTGGAAGCCGAAATGGCACCGCGCTTTCGCACCAAACCCGCCGCGCATTGGCTGACTGAGCTCGACAAGGTCGGCGTGCCCTGCGGGCCGGTCTATGACATGCTGCAGGCGCTCGCCGATCCGCAAACCATCGCGCGCGAGATGGTGGTCGAAGTCGAGCATTCGACCCTCGGCAAGGTCAAGACCATGGGACTGCCGGTCAAGTTCTCGCAGACGCCCGGCAAGGTGCGCAGCGGCGCCCCGCTGTTCGGCGAACATACCCATGCCGTTCTGAGCGATTATGGTTTCGATGCCGATGAAATCGCCGCGTTGCAGCGCGAGGGCGCGGTCGCCACGGTGGATTTCGTAAGAGAAAAGGCCGGCTGACCCCGACAACCACGACCAAACGTTAAAAACAAAAATCCAAAAAAACAAAGATCACGTCAAATACAGGGAGGATACGATGTCTGTGAAATCGATGTCTCAGCCGATCGGCATCGTGATGGCCATCGCCATCACAGCGACTCTGTCGGGGACCGCTGTTGCGGCATGGCAGCCGGCAAAACCGATCGAATTCGTCGCCACCGCCGGTCCCGGCGGCGGCACCGACAATTTCGCGCGCGCCGTTCAGAACATCATCACCAAGCACAAACTGGTCGAGCAGCCGATCGTCGTCACCAACAAGGCCGGCGGCAGCGGCGCCGAGGGCTTTACTTACGTCAAGGCGATGGCCGGTGATCCCTACAAGGTCGTATTCGGGACTTCGAACGCCTGGAACCAGCCGATGGTATCGAAGGTCGCGTTCAAGCACACCGACCTGACGCCGATCGCGGCCATGGTCCAGGACGAGTTCCTGCTCTGGGTCAAACAGGATGCGCCCTATCAGAACGTCACCGACTACCTCAAGGCCGTCGCCGCCAAGCCCGGCGACTTCAAGATGGGCGGCGCCCAGTCCAAGGACACCGACGAAGTTCTCACCCGGCTGATCGACAAAGCCGCGAAGGTGAAGTTCACCTACATTCCCTTCAAGAGCGGTGCCGAAGCTGCGGTGCAATTGGCCGGCGG
>JAQGJF010000059.1 GCA_028290765.1 Tardiphaga sp. | reverse complement strand
CTGGACGTCACCTTCCCATGCGCAAAGACCAGCCATGCCGGTCATCGGCTCCATGCCGGTCATCGGCTATCTTTGCCCGGAATCACCCGGACTGTTCGCCAGCCGGCTCAAGGCTTTCCACGAAGGACTCGGCGAAATCGGCTTTGTCGAAGGCCGCAATGTCGCAATCGATTATCAGTGGGCCGAAGGACAATACCAGCGATTGCCAGCCCTGGCTGCAGATCTGGTCGCCCGTAATGTGGACATCATCGTGGCGCCCGGCGGCGCTCCCGTGGCGCTCGCGGCAAAAGCTTCTACCGAGAGCAAGAAGATCGTCTTTGAGATGGGTGGTGACCCGGTCCAACTAGGCGTGGTGAAGAGTTTGTCGCGGCCAGGTGGTAATATTACGGGGGTTTCGAGCTTGAGCGTGGACGTGTCACCGAAGCGGCTTGAGATGATGCACGAACTGCTGCCAACAGCAGCCAAGTTGGCCGTGGTCGTCAATCCTACAAGTCCAACCGCCAATTCACAATTGGAGAAACTCCGCTCCGCTGCCGAAATCCTGGGGGTACGCCTGGAGGTTCTGCACGCCAGCAGTGAACAAGAGTTCGAACCAGTTTTCTCCGCCACCGCTCAGGAGGCGACGGGCGGACTCGTCTTCACCTCGGACCCTTACTTTGCGTTTCGCAGTGGGCAGCTTGCCGCGCTCGCCCTGCGATACGGCGTGCCCGCCATCACCCAATCTCGTGACTTCCCAACCGCAGGAGGCCTGATGAGCTACGGAGGAGATTTCGCGCAGTCGCATCGTCGCGCTGGCATTTATGCCGGACGGATCCTCAATGGCGAGAAGCCCTCCGATCTGCCAGTCCAGCTGGTCACGAAAGTCGAACTCTTCATCAATCTGAAGGCCGCCAAGATGCTTGGAGTCGAGTTTTCGCCGTCGCTCATCAGCGGCGCCGATGAGGTGATTGAGTAGAACGCGGCCAGGCGGTGGCCTCCGGTCCGCGATCGGACTTACCGTCGAACTCTTTGCTCTTGCTGCTCTTGCTCCGCTTGAGCCGTGCGTCGGCTACCGCGCAAAGGCGCTCCAACACAGCCACCTGCGGCACCGTTGGCTTGCAACACAGATGTCGTGGACAACCACACCGCGTGGTGCTTGCGTCAATTCGCGGCGGACTTATCCCTTCCCTGGGATAACTGGGTAAATCCTTGCTATTGTCATAAAGCCTTCATACGCCATCACGATGGAGATATCGTTGAACGCGCGGCAGCCAGTCGTGACCGATTCGGGCACCGCCGTCGTGCGCCCTGCTCAACAGGCGGAAGTCGAACTTAAACTGCTTGCACCGCAAGGAACCCTCGAAAAACTGCGAGAGCTGCCTGTCATTTTGCAGCATGCGCGCAACCGGGGCGCGTTTCGCCGGCTGGAAAAGGTGTATTAGGACACGCCCGAGCGGCTGCTGTTCCAACATGGCATGTCGCTCCGCGTGCGACGCATCGGCAAACACTTCATTCAGACACTGAAGCTTCTGCCTACTATCGGGCAACCCTTGTCGCGACGGCAGTGGGAAGCGCCGGTTGCCGGTATCAGCCCTGATCTGGCGCGGCTTCCCGCCGACGAGGTCGGTGATCCAGTGACGACGCTGACCAACGATGCACTGGTGCCTGTTTTCGCGACGAAAGTTCGCCGGCACGCGCGGCTGCTCGATCTGCCTGATGCGTCGGTTGAAATTGCATTCGACGAGGGGACGATCGAGGCCGGTGCGCGCCGGGAAGTCCTGTGCGAAATCGAACTCGAATTGAAGAGCGGCAATGCCGGCGTCCTGTTCGAACTCGGGACACAGCTGCTCGACGCTGCGCCGCTACAACTCGGCACCCGCAGCAAGGCGGAACGCGGCTATGCGCTCGCGTTCGACGTCGTACAGCCAGCGTCGAAAGCCGGGCTATTCGGCATTACTGCGTAGCACGTGGTCGACGACGTCATCGCACTCCTGGTGGGATCCTGCTGGTATCATCTTCTGAAGAATCACACGGTGTCGGAGGAGGGATCGGACCCTGAAGGCGTGCACCAGATGCGCCTCGCCTTGCGCCGTTTGCGGACGATCTGTGCGCTGTTCCGGCGCGATATTCCTTCGCCTGCATTCCGGGCGGTCAACAGCGAAGCGAGGTGGCTGATGCAGCAGCTCGGCCCGGCGCGGGAATGGGATGTTTTCGCCAATACGACCGTCACTCGCCTGGTCGCGGCGGCTCCGGATGTCGGCCTCGGTGACCTGCGCGAGGCGGTCGAACGGCAGCGCAAGTCGAGCTACGGCGCCTTGCAGACCGTTCTCACCGATCCGCGTTGCAGCCGTTTCCTGCTCTCGCTGGGACACCTGGTAGAACGCCGCGGCTGGCGCAACGAAATCGACAGCGAATCGCTGGCCGTCCTGTCGCAACCGATACCGACGCTCGCCGATAAAATTCTGTCGCGATTACATCGCAAGGCGCTCAAGCGTGGCGCGCGTTTCCGGCGGCTCAACATCGGTGCGCAACACAATCTCAGAATCGACCTCAAGAAGTTGCGCTATGCGGCGGAGTTCTTCCTGCCGCTTTATGCCGCCCATGCGCCCGCCAAGCGCTACGTGAGGCGGCTCGCCAGGCTCCAGGCTGGCCTGGGACGCGCGCGCGACATCGCAAGCACCCGTATCCTGCTCGATGCGATCCGGCAGGACGAGCAGCCCGCGCTTCACCTCGCCATCGGCGCGGTGGCCGGCTGGCAAGCCCGCGATCAGATTGCGGTGGCGAAAACGCTGCGCAAGAGATGGCGGCGGTTCAAGGCGACGCCCGCATTCTGGGACCGGTGAGTCATTTTCGTAATTTGGCACCCGCAACAAAGCGATCCTGGCGAGCGAGGCGGCGGTGTCGGGCCCGGCCGCCCCGCAAGCGGGGCAAGGTGACGCGCGCGAGGTCCGGAGCGAAGCGATGGGTTTCGCAAGAGCTCAACCCATCCTACGAGTCAGGCTTTACCTCGCCCCGCTTGCGGCAGGGCTATCGCATATGAAGTTGGGGCGCGTTTTTTTGAGTGATGGCGGTCGTTGATCCCTCCCCCTTGTGGGGAGGGTCGGCCGAGCCTGGACGATGCGAAGCATCGTCCAGAAGCGGAGGCCGGGGTGGGGGTAGCCACGAGCAAGGCTTCCCTTGTGGCTACCCCCACCCGACCAGCCTTCGGCTGGCCACCCTCCCCACAAGGGGCAGGGGAATCGCATGTCGGCGAGGCCAAGCTATTGCCAGAGCGAGGAAATTTGATTCTGACAGTGTCTCCTGATTCGAGAGGAGACTGTTTTGGAGCGCTTCACAGAATGCTTTTCGTCGCTGGTCGATCCTCGGAAGAACCAAGCACAGCACGACTTGACCGAGATGCTGTTCATTTCGCTGCTTGCCACGCTGTGCGGTGCCACGACCTGCTGCGACATTGCGCTGTTTGGGCGGGCGAAAGAAGCGATGTTGCGCACGATTCTGGTGCTGGAACACGGCATCCCGAGCCACGACACCTTCAGCCGCGTGTTTCGAATCCTGGATCCGGACGGTCTCGAAAAGGTCTTTCGGCGCTTTACCAAGGCGTTTGCGACGGCGGCCAAGATCAAGGGCGTGGTCGCCATCGATGGCAAGGCGCTGAGAAGAGCCTACGACAGCGGGCAGAGTCACATGCCGCCGGTGATGGTGACGGCGTGGAGCGCAATGACCCGCATGGCGCTTGCCAATGTGCAGGCACCTGGAAACAACGAAGCCGCCGGCGCTTTGCAACTCGTAGAGCTTCTTCAGTTGAAGGACTGCGTCGTCACGGCGGATGCGCTGCATTGTCATCGCGGGATGGCAAAAGCCATCGTGGAGCGTGGCGGCGATTACGTGTTGGCGGTGAAGAACAACCAGCCAGGATTGCTGCGCGATGCCAAGACCGCGATCGCTGCGGCAGAGCGCAAGAAGACCAAACAAGTCCCCACCAAGGACGCCGATCACGGCCGCAAGGAAGCCCGAACCGCGATCGTTATTTCCGTCAAGGATATGGCCGAAAAACACAACTTTCCAGGTCTCAAGGCCGTCGCGCGGATCACCAGCAAACGTGGAAGCGACGAGACCGTAGAGCGCTACTTCCTTATGACTCAGCCCTACAAGCCCGCGGAACTGCTGCGCATCGTTCGAGAACATTGGGGTATCGAAAACGTCCTGCACTGGACGCTCGACGTCGTTCTCGACGAGGATCAGACGCGAAGCCGAAAAGACCATGCCCCTGCCAACCTTGCCGTTATGCGCCGACTTGCCCTCAATATTGCTCGTGCTCATCCCGACACAAAAACCTCGTTGCGGGGCAAGCTCAAACGGGCCGCCTGGGATGACAGCTTCCTGGTCGATATGCTCCTCAACATGCGATAGCCCTGCCACAAGGGGGGAGGGATCCAATTCGTCTCCGTTCACCGATGAACGCAGAAGTCGTCCACAGTTCGTTCAGTTCGCCGCGAAGCAGTACAGCAGGCCGTCGCCGCCGGTTGAGATCAGATCCTTCTGGCTGCAGCCGCCGTCCGGCCCGCGCGAGGGGTGCGAGCTGTTCCAGGATTTCGACGCGTCGTCGTCGCGCAGACCGACGCGATCGGCATGGCCGAGCATGGCGGAGCCCTGCGTGCTGCTCGTCCAGTTCTTGCAGGTTCGGTCCTCGCCCGCCGCGAAGGCGGTGCCGTCGGGCTGCGATCCTGTCAGGATGTCGTGACGGTTCGGCGTATCGCCGCGGCCATTGGTGACGTCACCCTTTTCACTGAGCGCGGCCGGCTTGGTCAGGTTGTTGGCGCCGTGCAATTCGGCGACATCCTTGGCGATGACCACGCCCTTGGCGTTCTGCCACGGTCCCTTGCCGATGCGATCGCGGGCGTTCTCGGCGGGTTTGCCGTCGGCGGCCTGGGTCGACAGATAGGCGCGCCAGGTCTTGCCACCGGCGCCGGCGGCCTGCGCCAGCGTCTGGCAATGATTGTCGGCGCCGGCGAGACCGCCGAGATTGGCGCCGTTGCCGATGCCGACGCTGGTGATGAAGAAGCTGGTATTGGCGGCCTGGGCGTGGGCGGCCTCTGCCGCCACGAGCACGATCGAAGCCGCGGCGGCGGCCAGACCAAGACGCGAGAGGGTTGCGGAAAGCTTGGGCATCGAATCCTCCGGTTGTTTCTTGCGATTGATTTCTTTGATTTGCCGAATGGCGGCTCGGCGCGGGACAATAGGATATCAACCCACGGCGTTGCGGCTTATTCCCCCTCGCGCCGCGCGAATTCGAGAGGTTCGCTCATAAAAAAAACGCCGCGGCATGAACCGCGGCGCTTTGCCTTGAAAAGTTCCAGAAGTTACGAGGTCTGCTGGATCGCCGAAAGCTCCCAGCTGGCACCGCGCGGGCGCACAAAGGTCCAGACCTCGGTCGCCTCGATCGGCTTTTCGCTGCCGCTGACCAACCGGCCGGTGCCGCGCTCGAGGGTCTTGTCGACCAGTGAGAACCGCATCGCCACGCTGGCGTAGTCGGTATCGCCTTCGCGCCAGGCTTCGTCGAGATCGCCCTGCAGCAGCTTGACGTC
>JAQGJF010000058.1 GCA_028290765.1 Tardiphaga sp. | reverse complement strand
TGCCAATCCCGCGCTGTAGGGACGTTTGAACGTCATTTGTTTTACTCCTGAGTGGGTATGGGTGAGCGCGAAATCAGAGTGCCGCGGCATCGGCCTCGCCGGTGCGGATGCGGACCGCATGGTCGAGGTTGATGACGAAGATCTTGCCGTCGCCGATCTGGCCGGTTTTTGCCGCGGCGGTGATGGCTTCGATGGTCTTGTCGACCTGGTCCGAGGCGACAGCGACCTCGATCTTGATCTTGGGCAGGAAGCTCACCGCGTATTCAGCACCGCGATAAATTTCCGTATGGCCTTTCTGACGGCCGTATCCCTTGACTTCCGTCACCGTCAAACCGTGAACGCCAATGGCGGTCAGGGCGTCACGGACTTCTTCGAGTTTGAATGGCTTGATGATCGCCATAACAATTTTCATGGGTCCTATCCCCGCTTGGCCCGGCCGGTACGGGACCGGGCGATCTCGACTGAGGTTCACCACGCGGAGAAGTTCACTACGCGGGCACAGCCAGCACAGATAGAATCAAATGCCGTGCCAGATCGGCGGCATTCCCTAACGGTTTATGAATCCGTACTTTTTCGAGCTTTGGGTGGATCGGCCTGCCCTGCGCTATTCGGTCGCGCTTAAAGCCTAATCAGGCATGTCTAAAATATAGGCATGACAGACTCCCGACATATTCGTGCTTATGCCGCGGGCAGGCGAACGGTAATTTGATGCCTATGGATAGCGCGTTTACTGCAACGCTTCGCCGTGTTGCGTAATGTCGAGGCCTTCCAGCTCGTGTTCGCGGGATACGCGCAAAGGCACGAAGGCACCAACCAGTTTGAGCAGGACGAAGGTTGCGCCGGTCGACCAGACCAGGGTCACCGCCACGCCGTAGAGCTGGATCAGCAATTGCTGCGGGTTGCCTTCGATCAGGCCCGAGGTCCCGCCAATCGCCGCGGTCGCAAACACCCCAGCTCAGCGCGCCGGCGCAGGCGGCGAGATGGGTGGCGATGATCGCCATCACCGCGCGGGAATTGGCGCCCAGCGCCGATCCGCCGTTGAAACCGAACCAGCCGACCCACAACAAACCGGTGCCGACCACCGCCAGCGACAGGTCGAACGGCGACAGATTTTCGCTGCCATAGCCATGACGGCGGCCCATCACCTTGGCCGCGACCAGGCCGCCGACGCCGGCGCTGAGATGCACCACGAGGCCGCCGGCGAAATCGAGTACGCCCATGGTGGCGAGGAAGCCGCCGCCCCAAATCCAATGCGCCAGCGGAACATAGACAAACATGAACCAGCCGACGGAAAACAACAGATAGGCCGAGAACCGCATGCGATCGGCCACCGCGCCCGCGACCAGCGCCACGGTGATGATCGCAAACGTCATCTGATAGAGCATGAACAGCGCTTCCGGGATCGTCTTCGCCGCCGGATTGGTGCTGTCCATCGTCATCCCGGCGAGAAACCAACGATCGAGCGAGCCCAACCACGGACCGTCGCCGACGAACGCCAGCGAATAGCCAAAGGCCACCCAGAGAATAGAAATCATGGCCACTGCGGCCAGCCTCTGCGCCATGGTCCCCAGCACGTTAATCTTGCGCACCATGCCCGAGTAAAACAGCGCGAGACCCGGGATAGTCATCATCAGCACCAGCGCCGTGGCGACGATCATCCAGGCGGTATCGGCGGGACTGATGGTGGAGGATTGCGCACAAGCGGGCGTGGCCAGCGCCAGGCACATCGTTGCGAGAAAGACAGACGCGACAGCGCTTGCTGCGTGACGTGGCAGTGCCGACATGGTGTTTCCCCAGCCCGTGATCGTCGTGCGATGCCTTGAGGCATCGGCATCTTCGTTATTTCGTTATGCGGTATTCGCGGTCAGAGCGCGTCGCTATCGGTCTCGCCGGTGCGAATGCGCAGCGCGTGATCGATCGGCGTCACAAAAATCTTGCCATCCCCGATCTGGCCGGTGCGGGCGCCGGAGGTAATGACGGCCACAGCCTGGCTGGCGAGTTCGGAAGATACCGCGATCTCGATCCGCAGCTTGGGCAGGAAATTCACGATGTATTCGGCGCCGCGATAGATCTCGGTATGGCCCTTCTGCCGGCCGTAGCCCTTCACCTCGGTCACGGTCATGCCGTGGACGCCGATGGCGGTAAGCGCCTGGCGGACCTCGTCCAGCTTGAAGGGTTTGATGATCGCTACGACGAGTTTCATGATCGCTCTGCACTCCGGTTTAGCCGGCAGCCCGCGTCCCTACGAGCGCCGGGCCGAATCTGACACTATTTTGGGCAAATAGGCAAAAAAACTGGCGGTCTTGCCGAAAACCGGTTGCCGTGCGGTAATACCGATCGATAGTTTTAGAATAATTGTTGGGCTCGGTCGTCCATTCGGGCCTGTTTCAAGGTCGCGGGCGTGATTTTGCCGGCTCGGTCCCAAGACTGATCCGCAGCTCACGGGCTCGCAATTGCAGTGGGGGAGACAATATGGCGGACCGATCCTGGTATGTTGCGTCCGGGGGCAAGCAGGAAGGTCCCTATTCCGAGGCTCAATTTCGCGACCTGATCGGCAGGGGCGCGGTTACGCCGGAAACGCTGGTCTGGAGCGAAGGCATGTCGGCCTGGCAAAGCGCGGGCGACGTCCCCGGCTTGATGTCCGGCGGATCGCGACCGCCGCCGTTTCCCAACGCGGGCATGCCGCAGACTCGCGGCGGCTTCGTCGAGAGCGGCCCGCTGTCGATCGATTTCGGAATTCTGGAGTTTGTCTGGCGCAGCCTTGTGCTCGTGATCGGCCTCCTCCTGATCATCCCGGCACCGTGGGTGCTGGTGTGGTACCTCAGGTGGATCGTTCCGTGCGTGCAGGTGCCGGGCCGACCGAACCTCAGCTTCACAGGCGCCGCGATGACGATCGTTCCATGGTATTTTGGGACTATCGTGCTCGCTGTCGTCGTTAGCCTGATCGGCATCGGTTGGCTGAACAATCTGATGGGCATCGTTCAGTTTGTCCTCTCCTGGCTTTTCCTGAAATGGTTCATCGCGAACCTTGCGTCCAACGAGCAGCCGCTCGGGCTCAGCTTCTCCGGTTCGTTCTGGGCCTATCTGGGATGGTCCATTCTTGCAGCGATTTCCGTCATCACGATCATCGGATGGGCGTGGGTTTATGTCGCCTGGATGCGATGGTTTTGCCGGAATATCCAGGGCACGCAGCGCGAAGTCCTCTTCATCGGCAGCGGCTTGCAGTTCCTGTGGCGTGCGATCGTGGCCGGACTTGCTTCGATGTTCATCATCCCGATTCCATGGGTGTATCGATGGATGTGGCAGTGGCTGACGTCGCAGACTGTTTTGGCCGAGCGAGGCACGCACGCGAACGGATAAGCCTCACCTGCGCTCGCGAACCGAACCTTCCTGCGCGACGGACGCCACCAGCGTGCCGTCCCGCTTGAAGATCAGGCCGCGCGCGAGACCGCGGCCGCCCTGGGCGCTCGGCGAATCCTGGCTGTAGAGCAGCCATTCGTCGGCGCGGAACGGGCGGTGAAACCACATCGCGTGATCGAGGCTGGCCGGCATCATGCGCTTGTCGAACAAGGTGCGGCCGTAACGCGCCATCACCGCATCGAGCAGCGAGAAGTCCGAAGCATAGGCCAGCGCGCACATATGCAGCGCCGGATCGTCGGGCAGCTTGTCGGCGGTGCGGATCCAGACGTGAATCTTTCCGTCCTCGATCTTCTCGCCGAAATAGCGGCTGAGCTCGACCGGGCGCAGTTCGATCGGTCGGTCGGCTTCATAATAGCGCTTGATGAAATCCGGCATCTCCTTGAACAGCGGCTGTTTTGCCACTTCCTCGGCGGTCAGTTTTTCCGGCGGCGGCACGTCCGGCATCTTGTCCTGGTGGTTGAAGGCGCCCTCTTCCTCGACATGAAACGACACCATGATCGAGAAGATCGCGTTGCCGTGCTGGATCGCGGTGACGCGGCGGGTCGAATAGCTCTTGCCGTCGCGCAGCCGCTCCACCTCATAAATGATCGGAATCTGCGGGTCGCCCGGCAGAATGAAATAGCAATGCAGCGAATGCGGCATCCGGCCCTCGACGGTGCGGCACGCCGCCACCATCGCCTGCCCGATCACCTGGCCACCGAACACCCGCTGCCAGCTCGTCTTCGGGCTGCGGCCGCGGAACAGGTTCACCTCGAGCGGCTCGATATCGAGGATGGAAATCAGATCAATCAGGCCTTTGGACATGCTGCGCTTTCCGAAGGGCCGCGCGCTACCGG
>JAQGJF010000007.1 GCA_028290765.1 Tardiphaga sp. | reverse complement strand
GATCAGCGGCGCGCTGAGGCCAAGCACTTCGAGTCCTCGTGCTGCCCGCGGCGCATCGAGCGGTCCCTTCAGGCGATGGACCAGAACGCTGCCCGCCTTGCCGCGAAGCGCAACCTCGCCAAGCGATTCGTACGAGAACGCATGCCGCGTGAGGCGGAAGGTGAGCGGTCCCACCAAAACTTCGCCCGAGGGGGCCATCGACTGCAATCGTTGAGCGGTATTCACGGTGTCGCCGGTCACTGAATAGGATTTGGTAACGCCGGCACCGAGCCCACCTGCAACCACGTGCCCGGTGTTGATGCCGATATGCAGCATCAGCGGCAAACCGGCGCATACCGTCGAACGTTCCCCCAGTTGCGCCGTCCGCCTGATCATGTCGAGGGCAGCGCGGACCGCCCGCTCAGGGTCGTCTTCGTGCGCGGACGGCGCACCAAACAAGGCGAGCAGCGCATCGCCGATGAATTTATCCACGAAACCGCCAAAGCTTTGCACCGCTGCCGTCAATTCCTCGAACAATTCGTTCTGAACAGCCTGCATGACTTCCGGATCGAGCCGTTCGCTCATCGCGGTAAAGCCACTGAGGTCCGCAAACAGCACGGTAATGGTGCGGCGGTTCGCTTCGGTGTCGACCTTGTGGTGGGTCGGCCGGGATCCTCGGATGGTCTCGACAACCGGGTTCGGCATCGGCGCCGGTGGATGGATCCCCGTCGGGACCGTCGCCGGAATCGTCGGTGATGACGGCTTCCGTTGGCCGCCGGCTTCAACGGCGTCCTCGACCTGGGCGCCGCATTTCGGGCAATACGCAAAATCTGGTGCGCACACATGGCCGCAACCGGGGCACGCGTTCGACTGTTTCGCTCCGCATTTTGGACAGAACGCAAAACCGCTCTGAACCTCGAAACCGCAACGGGAGCAGTTCATGGATCAAGACCTCGCGGTTGCCGCGATGGCGCGATCTGATCCCGGACCCCCTCGAACCGGTCCTGAATCCAGGCAAGATTGGGCTAGCAGCGCGCGAAGAGCAAGCGGGTAGCGGCCTTACCACCCTGTATGGACGACACAACAACCTGCGCGACGGATTTTGTCCTCGCGATCCTCTGTTGGTAGCCGCAGATTTGGCCGGCTAGTCGTCATCCTTGCCGAAGTGCTCATGCCGCGATTTTGGATTACCGCACCGCACCAATTCCTATACCGGCACTTTTCGGACCGGACGCTGGAGCTCGGCGACGGGATGCTTGTCAATCATCACGCCTTGCCAGCCCTTTGGAATGTTGGTTGATCCACTCAACGGTCTCATGTTCGGTGGCGAACCCTTTGATTACTTCTGTCTCGCCATCAACCCAGAGCACATCGATCACCCAGCCAAATCTGGGATTGCCTTTTCGCGCGATCATCGTGGGCCGACATTCGGGAATCTCGCGAATGTCCGTGTTCGGCACCACAGTATCGGTTCCCGCCTGGAAATCCTTGGAAACGAATTCAAGTGTACCCATAGCTCACCTACCAAATCACCCGCCGACCACGTGCGACGGTTCCGTCGGTGACCAAGTTCTGCACCCCTTCACAAAGGATGGGGCTAGCAGACGCTGGTTTCAAGGTGTCTTCATGGGAGCAACAAAACGGCTTCGTCGCGACGACAATCATTTCGTCGCCGCCGACCGCATGAAACACGCTCACGCGATCGCGATTGGCTAGGAACGTTTTTTCGTTCTTGCAAAGCACAACTTCACTATGCACCTACCTCACTCGCGCGCGCCCAGAGGTAATCGAATAAGACTTCTAATCGCGGCGAGTACACTGGGCTAACCATCGAGCGCCAGGGTGGGACGCTCGTTGTTGCGAACAGGACGCCCCATGGTTTGAGGCAGACACTTACGTTCGAGATGCAACCGGCGATATCGCCGGCCGAGGTTTCTTTCAGGCTGCCTCAGTTGGACTCATCTTGAAGTCCGGCGTATCAGCCCGACATCAGGATCAGCACCATTCCCGCGAACAGCGCCAGATAGAACGTTCTTCCCAACCAATGCAGTGCTAAATTTGCCATGCGCGGGAACCAGGCGGCTGTTGCGGCCGCTTCTGGCTCCCCTGACGGAACTCCGGCTTCTGGTGCGCGAGACATCTAGCTGCCATGCCCCTTCAGCCCGTCTAGATTGGACTGAAAGCCGCGCCCTGACGCGCCTTTTGCACGTCCGTATGCATAGAGGTCCTTCATGTAATCGGTATCGAAATTGATCGGCCCGCTCCGGGTGATCTTTCCCGCATCGATTGCCGTGGCGTTGAATTCCCAGTTGTTTCTTCGGCAGAAATCGTATGTGGCAATCATGGCGTTGCGGGTGTTGGCCTTGACCGATGTCTGGAACGAACGCGCAACGATCGGGAGCATCAGATCCGATGTCAGTGCAGGGTCCGGCGACAGCTTGCCGTTGACGATCACAAAGACACGCGAACTGGCAGGCAATGACGTCGCGTGCGCCGTGAGAACGTTCTCCGGCACAGCCAGGATGTTCGACGTGACGCCGCCATCGACATGCATTTCGACGTAACTGTTTCCGTCGGCCTGTACGGTGATGAAGCCCGGCGGAAAGATTCCGGGAATGGCGGCGGACGCCGCCAGAACGGAGCGAAACAATTCAAACCGGCGTGGGCTGTTGCTGGCTGCGATTTCGCCCATATTCCACAGGGTGGTTCGCTGCGCATCCAGATTGGTGGTGGTGATGATCAGCAACTTCCCCTTGCGGTGCCGCGCCGCCACCGCATCGACAAGCCTGTTGTCGGCATATTTGGCGATGAGGTCGGTCATCGGTCCCGATTTGAAGATGCCGGATCCCACGACCGCGTCTATGACAGCGACGTGAAGCAAATCCTCCGCGACACCGCTGGTGAAAATGGCTTCGAGGTCGCGGTCGTAATCGGGTCCCAGGAACGCGAAAGGCGCGATCAAGGAGCCGACACTCGACCCCGTCACGACGTCGAAGTCCGGGCGAAGCCCCGACTCCGACCACCCTTTCAGGAATCCGGCGCCATAGGAGCCGTCCGCACCTCCTCCCGACAAAGCGAGGATCGTGAGCGGTCTCGAATCCGTCTTCGATCGGACGAAGGCCCGGTACCCGTCCTCGGCGGAAATCCTTGCGCGTGGAATGTCGGCTACATAGGCGCGATCGACGGATCCCAATGGCGCTCTCGGCAACGAAGCGCACCCTGCGAGAAACAGGGTGACGCAGATGGCGGACAGCGTCGAACGGATCATCAAACCGCCGGCAGCGCTTCATGTGGTGTGGCGACCAGTCGATGAGATCGGGTCGGCGCCAATACGCCGCATCCGCCTGTCAGCGTGGAGCACAGATGGTCCGCCGACCGCGATTGCAAACGAAGTTTTGGGACCAGATCACGGATGTCGCTCAGCCTGGGGACGCGAAACCGGAATGGCGGCGCGCTGGAATCGTCATTCGACGTGACGAGCTGGGACAGGCCGGGTCGCCGGCTTTGCCAATCCGGCTGGTGCGGATCGAGTTCGATAAGGCATCCTGCCACTGGGATGGTGGCCATCTCCGCGGCAGCGAGGGCCAGTCTGACAAAGCGGTGCATGCGTCTGTCTCCATCTTGCAGGTAGCTCTTGCGCCTAAACGTTTGCCGGCTGTGGGCAGGATTGTTTCGGTTTGTTGCGCGGGGCCTCGACGGCCGTTCCCCTCGAAGACGAAGGAGGCGTTAACGAAGGAGACTTCAGCGAAGGAGACTTTAGCGAGGAAGACGTTAGCGAGGGGGACTTGGGCCAAGGAGATTTGGAATTCTCCTGACCGGTGGGCGCGACCGTCCATATGCTCTGCTTCCGTTCGATCCCGCGCAGGGTGAAAGTGCCGACCGGCTCGAGCTCGCGTCCACAGCGTTCCGCGAAGCTCTCGGATATCAGGATCGATCGGCCGGTCTGGCCGCAGATCTCCTCGATGCGGCTCGCCTCGTTGACCGCCCGTCCGATCACGGTGAAGTCGAGACGCCGGCTGGTGCCGACATTGCCGTAGACCACTTCGCCGAAATGCAGGACCAGGTCGACGTCCAGTTCCGGCAGACCGGCCGCACGACGTCGCCCGTTCAACGCGCGGTTGGCGGCCAGCGCCTGCCCGGCGGCGGCGAGCGCGCTGGCACAGGTCGCACAGGGCCCGCTGCCGGGATCCGGCGCCGGAAAAATGGCAAGAAATCCATCGCCGATGAATTTCAGGATTTCGCCGCCGTGGCGCGCCACGGGTTCGCCGACGGCGTCGAAATGTTCGTCGAGCCAGCCGACCACCTTCACGGCGTCCTCGCGCTCGGTCAGCGCGGTGAAGGCGCGGAAATCGACCATCAGGATCGCAGCCGCGACGGTTTCGCCTTCGCCGCGGCGGATCTGTCCCCCGAGCACGCGCGTGGCCGTGGCCGATCCCAGGTAGACGGCAAGGGTTTCCTGCAGGGTCCGCGACAGGCTGGACTTGCAGATCGCGAGCCCGAGCACCGGAAGCAGTTCGGCGAACAGCGCGAGGTCGGCCTCGCCAAAGCCCGCGATCCCGTCGCTCGCGAACGACACCACGAGGCCTTTCAGCGCCGTGCCCGGCGTGAACCAGATGATATGCTGGACATAGTCGGTACCGCCCTCCGCTCGCAGATCCACGAGAGCAGGAAATGTCGTGGCGGGATCCATGGCATCGTGCAGACGCCATCGGGAGAAGGTGCGGCCATTCGTCAACAGCTTGTAGAGCGGATCGTTCACGTACCCGGCGATACTCGCATCGTCGTGAGGCGCCGATACCAGCGAGGCGCCGCCATCGCGGCGCCAGTCGAAGCGGAAGCCGCGCACCGACGGATCGAGGGCGGGAAGATGCGCGCTGACGCGCCAGAGCGGTAGCCCCCGCGCGCGCAAAGCGTTGCAGAAACCGTCCAGCAGGGCGACGCCGTCGTCCCCTACCAACGCCTGTTCGGTGATCCACTGAACGATCGCGCGCGCGTCCGGCGCCTTCGCGTTGTCGTTCCTGGCGACCATGCGACGATCGGCCGAGCGAACAAGCGCCATGTCGACGGGCAATGGCAGGAGCTGTGACGGCATGACGGAATCTCTATGGGTCTTATCGGGCGGCTTTGGCCGTTGAGCTGGTCTTGAGCTTCGGCTGCGGCGCCCACTCCCTGTCTGCCCTTGGGCCGTTCGTGTCTCCCGTCATCCCCAGGAGCTGTTGCGGCAGGGCATTGGTGGCCTGTGTCCAGACCTGCGTGGCGCAGAATACCGAAAGCATGCAGCCCCTCACCTTCAAGCGCTCCGACGCGTCGCGCCACACCGAGACCGAATAGGACTTGCCGTTCTCCGCATTGTAGATCTGGCCTTCGAAGTGCCCCTCGGGCGTCGGCTGCAGACCGAGGATCAGCTGATGGCCGAGAAGGAGGCGCGATCGCTTGGCCGGATCCGGGTTGAATTCGTCGCGAAACGGCTGACCCTTGGCATCGGTGGGATTCTGCATCCAGACGATGTAGCCGCAGATCTGCTCCAGCGTCGCACCGCAACGCTCGAGGCGGATGCGGGCGCGACCATCCTCCGTGAGCCAGGTACCGCCCGGATCGACCGGGCTGGCGTGGCCGCTGCCGGCCGTGGCGATGAGGGTCGCGGCGAGCGTTGCGCGCATGATCATTCCGGCAAGCCTGGTCATCTGCAGCACCTTTCATGAGTCTTCGCAAAGCGATGGGGATCAATCGGTGGGGAAGGAAATCATTTCAATTGCGCCAGCAGCGCATCGGCGCCCTTGTCGATCCCGGCCTCCGCCGCAGTGAGCCGACCGACGCTGGCCTTGATGTCGTAAGGCGCAGGATATTGCTTGGAGACGAAAGCGCCGAGCAGGCGCGAATTCACGGCGTCGAAGATTTCGACGGTGTAGATCACCGAGCCCGTCATCGATCCCTCACCGTCGCGGGCGGCCTGTACGCCGTTGTAAACGGCGCCGGCGACGTCGAAGCGTGACAGCGTGCCAAGCACGGGCGTGTTGGCCACGGCACCGGTGAGTGTCAGGCGCACGCGAAGCGTATTCGGCCCGCGGGTGCTCACGATGGCGTAGCGGCTGCGCAGCCGGTCGGTGAAGCGGGCCTGCATGTAGGCCGCGAGCTGCCCCTTGTCGTGCGCGGACATCTCCACGAACTGCTGATCCGCCCCCCGGTAGATCACCACCGGATCGAGAATGACCTTGTCGTAGGCGCGCCAGTCCACCTGGGTGGAATAGCTGTACGGCATGCGGCCGGATGAATCGGACGGGTTCGGCGCCAGGACTCCCGAAGACGCGACCTCCGCATAAGGCACCGGCGTCACGGTGGCGCATCCTGTTGCCATCGCGCCAAGCGCCAGCACCGCCAGCCGGCGCGCGCACGTCAAAACATCCACATCGATCTCCTGTTCGGCGCCCCTGACGGCGATGCAGCGGAAAATCCGGCTGCATCGATCTGCGGCAGGACCTTGGCCGCGCATTCCACGCTCCCCCGATGATCGATGGCGGAACTGCCTCTCCTATAAAACCGACCAGACGGTTTGTAAACAGAGAAAACGAAGTGGGACGATCCGTCTCGCGGTTTCAAGTATCGGGCTGGTTCGATGGTCGATGGAGCTCCGGCGAAGCGCGCCGCAGCGGCGTCAGCGGCGCCGGCTGGTCCGCGCGGGCGATGGCCGGCTGGCGCGCGACTTGACGGGCGACTTGGTAGGCGACTTGGCGGGCGTTTCAAGCGCGGCCCATTGTTCATCGTCGAGCAGGCGCTCGTACAATTGCTCGCGCTCCTTCTCGGACAGTGGGCACATCCCCATCATGGTGGTCAGCGCCAGACCCATCGCCGCGGACCATCGCAGCACAGCCAGTTGGGAATCGGCGGCTTCCGCCTTGATGGCTGCAATCTTCCTCGCGTCGATGTCACGGCTGGCGGAGAGCAAATCGGGGTTCCGGGCCAGCGCACCGAACACGGCGAAAACCACCGAATCCGGTTGGCTGTTCACCTCGCGCAAGGTGGCGATCTGTGCCGCAAGCTCCGGCTGCGCCCCCTTGCCGCCGTGCTCGGCGATATAGCCACGGTAGAAGTCCTCGAAATAAGCGGTCTGATGTTCCAGCAGCGCTTTCAGCACCGCGTCCTTGGTGCGGAACTGGTGCATCAACCCGCCCTTGCTGAGGCCACTCTCGCGCGCAATCGCGTCAAGTGTCAGCCGGCCGGGACCGTCGCGCGCGATGATCGTCAGCGCGGCTTGCAGTGCAGCCTTGCGGGAGCGTTCCGACCGGGTGACGTTGTCCATAGTTCCTCTCATGGGTCGAGGCGCGGGAAAGGCGGAACGCCTGCCCGACCTCCATAGCCGACAGAGGCACCAAAAAACAGTCCGATTAGTCTGTTATTGTTCAATTCTTCGCCGATGGATATCTGACGTGCAAGGGACATCGGCGGAACGACCAATGCGGCGCGCGGATGCGAGCGCGCGCTGCGCGCCACGAAACATTCAGAAATCTTGCAGGATGTGCCGTCGAGAACGGAGCTTACCGAATCATCATCCCCGCCAGCATGACGCGCATGGCGCGCAGCGAGCGGCGTCCATCCCAGGCGATGCGCGGCAGCGCGTGCAGGTTTGACCGGTCCGAAGGCCACACCACGCCGGATATGGTGGACACCGCGCTGGCAAAGCCGGCGTCGGCCGCCATCAGCAGATGATGCCGGCCATAAGACCCACGGTTTCCGAACGGATAGGCAAAGTGCAGCGGATCGCGGCCGAGCGCGGCCTTCAACACCGCCCTCCCCATGGTCATTTCGCGCAGCGCCGCGGCATCCTTCAAATTCGCCAGCACGGGATAGTTCACGGTGGCGCTGCCGATCGTCACCAGCGGATCCCTGGCCAGTGTCGCGATGTCGTCCCAGTCCATCGACGCGCTGCGCGACAGGGCCGCCAGATCCACGGAGTAGCGCTTGCACAGATCGTTGATCGCCACCGTCAAGTCCGGCGGCGTCAGCTTGCGCATCCAGCCATCCAGAAACTCGTAGAGCTGCAGTTTTTCCGAAGCACTTGCGATCTCGAAATGCCGCTCGGTGCGGTCCATCACCAGGCTGATGCGGTCACGCCGCGCGATGACCTGTTCGAGCGCCAGCCACCACGCTTCGCCGAGACCATCGGGAAACGCCGTGGGCAGATAGACCGTGAACGGCACCTGATGCCGGGACAACACCGGATAGGCCGATGTCATCACGTCCCGATAGCCGCCATCGAAGGTGAGGCCGACGAAACGCCGGCCCGATCTGGGCTGGCTCGCCCGGTGGCAGACCTCGTCGATCGGGACGATGTCGAATTTCCAGCGCCGCAACGCGCGGACCAGCCGCTCCAGAAAGCGAGGCGTGATTTCGCGGGATCGCAACGGCTGAAACCGGTCCCCCCGGGACGGACGAACCCGCTCGAACCTCAGGATGACGCCGACGCCGCCGGTCCGCCACGCATTGAGGCGGGCGTAACCGCTGAAATAAGCGAGCTCCAGCTTCAGGTCGCTCACAAATCGGTTGCTGTCTGACACCCCACGCCCCTTCGGCGGCCAGCCCGCCGCCCCCTCGTTCGCGCATTGTCATTACTCTTTGTTGACATTTCTTTGCAAAGGTCGGCCGAAGCCGAAAAATGTAAACAAAGTCTCAAACAGCGGATTGCGCGATGACCATGGTTGCCGCGATCGAAAGCCCAATGGCCGGCACAGCGACCCGCTCGGGTGCGAGCCGCATCGCCCGCGTCGAAATCCTCCACGACATGCGCGCGGCGGAGACGATCTGGCGCGGCCTCGAATATCCGCCGCAATTCGCCACGCCCTACCAGCGTTTCGATTTCCAGGCCGCCTGGCTCCGGCATGTCGGCGAACAAGAGAGCCTGCGGCCGTTCATCGTCGTCGCCTATGATGCCGACGACCAGCCGCTGATGCTGCTTCCGCTCGCGGTCGCCCATGAGAACGGGATGCGGATCGCCCGGTTTCTCGGCGGCAAGCATGTGACCTTCAACATGGCATTATGGCGGCGCGATTTTGCAACCGCCGCCTGCAAGGCCGATCTCGACGTGGTGATGCACGCGATCGGCGAGCATTCCGACAGCATCGATGTACTGGCGCTGATGCGGCAGCCGCAGCGCTGGGGCGAGCTGCCCAATCCGATGGCGCTGTTGCCGCACCAGACTTCGATCAACGAGTGTCCGCTGATGAAGATCGTCGCCGGGGCCACGCCGGCCGAGCGGATCAGCAATTCGTTCCGCCGCAGGCTCAAGGGCAAGGAACGCAAGCTCCAGGCGCTACCCGGCTATCGCTATTACGTGGCGACCGAGGATGCCGACATCAAGCGGCTCCTGGACGCGTTCTTCACCGTCAAACCGCTGCGGATGGCGGAACAGAAGCTGCCCAACGTGTTCGCCGATTCCGGCATCGAGGGGTTCATTCGCGAAGCCTGCCTGGCTCCGCTCGCGGCCGGCGGCCACGCCATCGATATTCACGCGCTGGAATGCGACGACGAAATGGTCGCGATCTATGCGGGCGTCTCGGATGGCGCCCGGTTCTCGATGATGTTCAATACCTACACGATGTCCGGCAATGCCCGCTACAGCCCGGGCTTGATCCTGATGCGGGACATCGTCGATTCCTACGCCGAGCGCGGCTACACCGCGATCGACCTCGGGATCGGGGCGGACGAGTACAAGCGGCTGTTCTGCAAGGACGACGAGCCGATCTTCGACAGCTTCCTTCCGGTCAGCACCCGCGGCAAGGTTGCCGCGACGGTGATGTCTTCCGTCTCCCACGCCAAGCGGCTGGTGAAGCAGACGCCGGCGCTGATGCAGATGGCGCAGATGCTGCGCGGCGTGCTGCACCGCTGAGCTTACCGACACCCATTTTCTCCGCTATGGCTTGTAT
>JAQGJF010001138.1 GCA_028290765.1 Tardiphaga sp. | reverse complement strand
CGGGCAGCTCGTGTTCTACAAGGATGTCGAGTCCAACCAGTTCGTCATTCCGGGCTCCAACTATCACATGCGCATGGGCGCCATGGCGCGCCTGCGGTCGGTGTTCGACAACCAGACCTGGTTCGACATCGCGATCCCGGAGGTGCCGATCGATCCTTTGAAATTCCGCGACGAGCGCCGCTACACCGACCGGCTCAAGGATGCGCGCGCCAAGACCGGCGCCAACGATGCCATCAAGCTCGGCTACGGCAAGCTCGACGGCCTGCCGGTGGTGGTGGCGGTGCAGGATTTCGACTTCATGGGCGGCTCGCTCGGCATGGCGGCCGGCGAGGCGATCGTGCGCGGGCTCGAGCTCGCGGTGGAAAAGAAGTCGCCCTTCATCGTGTTCGCGGCATCCGGCGGCGCCCGGATGCAGGAAGGCATCCTCTCGCTGATGCAGCTGCCGCGCACCACCGTGGCGGTGCAGATGCTGCGCGAGGCCAGGCAGCCTTATATCGTGGTGCTGACCAATCCGACCACCGGCGGCGTCACCGCCTCCTACGCCATGCTCGGCGACGTCCAGATCGCCGAACCCGGCGCCCTGATCGGCTTTGCCGGCGCCCGCGTGATCGAACAGACCATTCGCGAAAAATTGCCGGATGGCTTTCAGCGCGCCGAATATCTCAAGGACCATGGCATGATCGACATGGTGGTGCATCGCCACGACCTGCGGCCCACCCTGGCGCGGCTGTGCCGGCTGCTCACCAAGGCGCCCGCGGTCGAAACCGTGCCGTCGCAGAGGCCGGTGCCGGAGCCGATCACCATTCCGGCCGAAATCATTCCCAGCCCGGACGTGGTGCCGGCTGCGCCCCACGCGTGAACGCACCCGCCGAACCGTTGCCGCTCGCCGGCCTTTTGAAGCGGCTGGCGGCGCTGCATCCCAGCCGCATCGATCTGTCGCTGGACCGGATGCACCGGCTGCTGGAGCGGCTCGATCATCCCGAACGCAAGTTGCCGGGCGTGATCCATGTCGCCGGCACCAACGGCAAGGGCTCCACCATCGCCTATCTGCGGGCGATCCTGGAAGCTGCAGGTCTGCGCGTCCACGTCTTCACGTCGCCCTATCTGGCGCGGGTCAATGAAAGTTACCGGCTCGGTTGCGTCGGCGGCGGCGTTCTGGTCGATGACGACGAATTGCGTGCGACGCTCTCGCATTGCGAGCGCGTCAATGCCGGCGAGCCGATCACCCTCTTCGAGATTCAAACCGCGGCGGCATTTTGCCTGTTCGCGCAACATCCGGCCGACGTGGTGCTGCTCGAAGTCGGCCTCGGCGGCCGGCTCGACTCCACCAATGTGATCGACGAGCCGCTGGCCTGCGTCATCACGCCTGTCAGCATCGATCACATCGAATTTCTCGGCGGCTCCCTGACCGAAATCGCAGGCGAGAAGGCCGCCATCATCAAGCGCGGCGTGCCGGTGATTTGCGCGGAGCAGGCGCCGGAGGCCGCCGCCGTGATCGAAGCGCAGGCCAAGCGGATGCGGGCACCGCTTCACGCCGCCGGCCAGGACTGGCACGTCAATGTCGAGCGCGGGCGGCTGGTCTATCAGGACGAGCGCGGGTTGATGGACCTGGCGGCGCCAAAACTGTTCGGCCGCCATCAGTTCGACAATGCCGGCCTCGCGATCGCGACACTGCGCGCGCAGAACGCGTTCAGGATCGAGCCGGCCGCGTTCGAGGCGGGCATCGTCGGCGCCGAATGGCCGGCGCGGATGCAGCGGCTGACCTCCGGCGCGCTGGTCGACCGGGCGCCGCAGGGCAGCGAAATCTGGCTCGATGGCGGCCACAATGCCGATGGCGGCCGCGTGGTCGCGGCGGCGCTCGGCGATCTCGAAGAGCGGGTGTCGCGGCCGCTGGTGGTCATTGTCGGCATGATGGACAACAAGGATGCGCAGGGGTTCCTGGCCAATTTCGCCGGGCTGACCCGGCACATCGTCGCGGTGAGAATCCCGGATCGCGATGCCGTGATGGCGCCGGACCGGCTGGCCGATGCCGCGCGCGCGCTCGGCATGCGGGTGGAAACCGCTGTCAACGTCGAGGCGGCGCTGCAGGCGCTGACCCGGCTTGCCTATGAAGTCCCGCCGCGTATTCTCATCACCGGCTCGCTCTATCTCGCGGGCCATGTGCTGGCTGCCAACGGTACGCTGCCGGCCTGATCATTCGGAGCCTGCATGCGTTTTGCCGCGATCGCCGACGTCCACGGCAACCCGCTCGCCGTTGAGGCCGTCATCGCCGACATCCGCGCGCAGCGGATCGACGACATCGTCAATCTCGGCGATATGGCCAGCGGGCCGCTCGATGCGCGGCGGACCGTCGATGTCCTGATGGCGCTCGGCGCCACCAATGTACGCGGCAATCACGACCGCTATCTGGTCGAGCAGACACCCGATGAGATGTGGCCGTCCGACCGCATCGCGCATGCGCAGCTCGACAGCGTGCATCTCGACTGGCTGCGGGCGCTGCCGGCCTCCGCCACGTTCCGGGGCAGCGTCTATCTCTGTCATGCGACGCCGACGGACGACAACGTCTATTGGCTGGAGACCGTCATGCCGGACGGCGCGGTGCGAATATCCC
>JAQGJF010000353.1 GCA_028290765.1 Tardiphaga sp. | reverse complement strand
TGCGTGGGGAGTCAGCTCCAAGACGTCGAGCTGCATCAGCGCTTCAGCCCAGTCAATCGTTTCGGCGATGCCGGGTAATTTGAACAGATCCATAGTACGCAATTTCTGCACGAAACCAACAACCTGGCGCGACAGGCTTTCGCTCGCGTCGGGGGCCTTGCGCTTCAGGATGTCAAGCTCGCGGGCAGCGGAGGGGTAATCCACCCAGTAATAAAAGCAGCGTCGCTTCAGCGCGTCGTGGATCTCGCGAGTGCGGTTCGAGGTAATGATCACGATCGGCGGCTGCTCGGCGTGGATCGTGCCGATCTCCGGGATCGTGACCTGGAAATCAGACAGGATTTCGAGCAGAAATGCCTCGAAAGGTTCGTCGGTGCGATCGAGCTCGTCAATCAATAAAACCGGCGCGCCGGCGATATCCGGCTCCAGCGCCTGCAGCAGCGGCCGCTTGATCAGATAGCGCTCGGCAAAAATATCGCTGGAAAGCTGCTCGCGATCGGTATCTCCGGCCGCTTCGGCCAGCCGGATCGCGATCATCTGCGACGCGCTGTTCCACTCATAGACGGCGGAGGCGACGTCGAGGCCTTCATAGCATTGCAACCGGATCAGCTTGCGCCCGAGCGCGGCCGACAACACCTTGGCGATCTCGGTCTTGCCGACGCCGGCCTCGCCTTCGAGAAACAGCGGCCGGCCCATCCGCAGCGACAGAAACACCACCGTCGCCAGCGACCGTTCGGCGAGGTAGCCGCGCGATGTCAGCATTTCGAGCGTGGCATCGACGGAAGTGGGCAGTGCCGATGTCGCACTCATAAGCAAACCAATCTCGATGCAGCCAGATCCGATATAACGCTATTCCCCAATGTCACGCCTTGCCGTTGGCGGCCTCGACGGCGCGTTGCGCCAGCACGGCAATCAGATGGGCGCGATATTCGGCGCTGCCATGCAGATCGCTGTTGAGGCCTTCCGCGGGCACGGTGAGACCCTCCAGCGCCTTCGGCGAGAAACGCTTCTTCAGCGCTTCCTCGAATGCGGTGACGCGGAACACGCCTTCCGAGCCGGCGCCGGTGACGGCGACGCGCACGTCCGACGGGCGCCGGGCGACGAACACGCCGACCAGCGCGTAGCGCGAGGCCTGGTTGCGGAACTTGATATAGGCGGCCTTCTTCGGCACCGGGAACATGACCTTGGTGATGATCTCGTCGCTTTCCAGCGACGTCGTGAACAGGCCCTGGAAAAACTCTTCCGGCTTGAGGCGGCGCTTGTTGGTGACGATGGTGGCGCCGAGCGCCATGCATGCCGCCGGATAATCCGCGGTCGGATCGTTGTTGGCGAGCGAGCCGCCGATGGTGCCCTTGTGGCGCACCGCCGGATCACCGATCAGGCCGGCGAGTTCGGCCAGCGCCGGAATCGCCTCGCCGACGATGGCGGAAGTCGCGACATCGGCATGCCTGGCGGTGGCGCCGATCACCAGCGAGCGGCCCTTCATTTCGATGCCGTCGAGCCCTTCGACATGGGACAGATCGACCAGATGCGGCGGACTGGCGAGCCGCTGCTTCATCACCGGCACCAGCGTGTGGCCGCCGGCGATCAGCTTGGCGTCTTCATTCTTGATCAGGAGATTGGCGGCCTGCCGCACGGTCGCCGGACGATGATATTTGAATTCGTACATGAAAGGTCCTTCGGAATCGTCTGAAGCGGCGCTTTTGCGATCGGTTATGCGAGGTCGGAATTCGCCATCGCCTTGGCACCGGCCGCTATCGATTCGAAGATGTTCTGATAGCCGGTGCAGCGGCAGAGGTTGCCTTCGAGCTCTTCGCGAATGACGTGATCGCTGAGATCGTGTCCCTTGCGGTGCACCAGGTCGACCGCGGTCATGATCATGCCCGGGGTGCAAAAGCCGCATTGCAAACCGTGATGCTCACGGAACGCTTCCTGCATCGGATGCAGCGGCGCACCATCGGCGGCGAGACCCTCGATGGTCTTGACCTCGTGGCCATCCGCCATCACCGCCAGCGTGGTGCAGGATTTGACCGCCTTGCCGTCGAGATGCACGACGCAGGCGCCGCATTGCGAGGTGTCGCACCCGACATGGGTGCCGGTCAGCCGCAGGTTCTCGCGCAGGAACTGCACCAGCAGGGTGCGCGGGTCGATATTGGCGTTCACGGGATTGCCGTTCACGATCATGGAAATCTTGGCCATCAGCACTCTCTGTCAGCTGCGCCGCCGCATGTCCGCGGAGCAGTCCTTTAAAATCATTCCAAAGCCATAATATGGGCCGGGGCGGCAATGAGCAACCTTACGGCGCGCTGGAGAGCCATGACAAATGCAGGCTTTTCAGACCTATCCCTGCACCGCCTTGGCGAAATTGGCGAAAAATTCGTCGGCCAGTTTCTTGGCCGAACCGTTGATCAGGCGCTGGCCGAGCTGGGCCAGCTTGCCGCCGATCTGGGCTTCGACATTGTAGCTTAGGAGGGTGCCGCCGTCCTTGTCGGTCAGCCCGACCACGGCGCCGCCCTTGGCGAAGCCCGCAACGCCGCCCTCGCCTTCGCCGGAAATCTTGTAGCCATTCGGCGGGTCGAGATCGCTCAGCGTGACCTTGCCCTTGAAGCGCGCCGACACCGGTCCGACCTTCATCTTGGCGACGGCGCGAAAGCCGCCGTCCTCGGTCGCCTCGAGCTCCTCGCAGCCGGGAATGCAGGCCTTCAGCACCGCGGGGTCGTTGAGCTTGGTCCATACCGCTTCGCGGGTCGCGGCAAGCTGGACTTCGCCGGTCATCGTCATCGCCATGGGGGGTGCCTCCTGGAATAGCTCGCCGTCTCGCCGCAGCGGCAGCAAACCTCAGGTAAAGCACGCCGGGGACAAAGGAAAGGGCATAGCCCGGGTGCAAACGACGCATATTGGTGGGCGAAGCCCGATGTGGAACGGGCCAAGGGATTTGGAAGGGATTGGCAGATCAGGCCGGGAATGGTTAGGGTCCCGCGACCATGAGCACCGCCCTCTCGCCTCTGCTGGCTCCCTTGCTGTCGAGCGCCGCCATGCGGGGCGTCTGCGACGATAGGGCCTGTCTGCAACATCTGCTGGATTTCGAAGCCGCTTTGGCGCGCGCGGAAGCCGCCATCGGCGTGATTCCGCACAGCGCCGTGGCGCCGATCGTCGCCGCCTGCCGGGCCGAATCATTCGACCTCGACGCATTGGCAGAGGCCGCCACCCGCTCCGGCAACCTGGCGATCCCGCTGGTCAAGACGCTGACCGCCAACGTCGCCAAGGCCGACGCCGAGGCCGCACGCTATGTGCATTGGGGCGCCACCAGCCAGGACGTGATCGATACCGCCACGATGCTGGGACTGCGCGCCGCGATCGACGTGCTGCTGGTTGATCTCGACCGCGCCATCGCCGGCTTCGCCAAACTAGCCAGGCAGCATCGGGACACCGCCATGGTGGCGCGGACCTGGCTGCAGCATGCGCTACCGATGCCGTTCGGGCTCAAACTTGCGGAATACGCTTCGGCGCTGCATCGCTCGCGCCTGCGATTGCTGCGATTGCGCAGCGAAGGGCTGGCGCTGCAATTCGGCGGTGCCGCCGGCACGCTCGCCGCGCTCGGCGACAAGGGCCTGATCGTCGCCGACCGGCTGGCGCAGGAACTAGAACTGCCGCTGCCGGACGCGCCGTGGCACACCCATCGCGACCGCATCGCCGAAGTCGCCTCAGTGCTGGCAATTCTTTCGGGCACTTGCGGCAAGATCGCCCGCGACGTGTCACTGATGATGCAGACCGATGTGGCCGAAGCGTTCGAGCCGGCAGGCGAAGGCGGCGGCGGCTCGTCGACGATGCCGCACAAGCGCAATCCGGTCGCGGCGGCCACCGCGCTCGCTGCCGCCACTATGGCGCCGAATCTGGCGGCGACGATCTTTGCGGCCCAGGTGCAGGATCACGAGCGCAGCGCCGGGCCGTGGCACGCGGAATGGCCGACCTTGCCGACGCTGCAGCTTGTCACCTCCGGCGCGCTCACCGCCATTGTCGATATTGCCGAGGGACTTGAAGTCGATGCGGCGCGCATGCGCCTCAATCTCGACGAGACCCACGGTCTGATCATGGCCGAAGCGGTGACGATGGCGCTGGCCGAAAAGCTCGGCAAGAGCGATGCGCACCATTTGGTCGAAGCCGCCAGCAAAAA
>JAQGJF010000349.1 GCA_028290765.1 Tardiphaga sp. | reverse complement strand
ACAAGATCGTTGGCGAGCCTCATCGAGTCGACCTCGATTCCAATCCTCGCCTCCCCGCCCTGCTTTCGGAACAGCGCCTCAATATGATGGCGCAGGTGATTTCTCTCACCAGGAAGGGCGAGCTCCTTGTCGTGGAGATCGCGTATCTTGAGACGAGAGCCTCGAGGAAAAGCCGACTTTTTGCCGACCAGCAGCAGTTGCTCGCGGGCGAGCGGCTTCTGATCGACGCCATCGATTATCCGCTCGTGGTCGTGGACCAGAATACCAATATCCACGAGTCCCTCGCGGAGCTGATCGTGCAGCAAAGCGTCAAAGCCATCGATCACCCTCAGGCGTACGCCGGGCATGGTTCGCCGGATATCGGCTACCAACGGCGACGTCACCGATCGATGCAAGGACGCAGGCATGCAGATGGCAACGTTTCCCGACAGCGATCCGCGCCACGCCGACAGCTCTTCCGCTATAAGGTCGGCCTGATCCAAAAGCGGCCTGATCCGGCATAGCAGAAAATTACCGGCTTCCGTGAGCTCGACGCCACGAGAGTTTCGAACGAGCACTTCGTTGCCAAGGTCATGCTCGAGGCGCTTGATCTGCCGCGTGAGCGCCGGCTGCGAAATTCCGAGCTCGGACGCGGCCTTGGACACGCTGCCCAAGGCGACGATTCGGCTGAAGCATTTCAGGACATCCAGATCCATGGCCCGCCGCTGTCCAAAACGGTTATGGGAGCGATAATCATTCGGCATTTCCGCGCCCGTCTAAATCGTTGGATACTGAGGAGGAAAAAGGGAGGACGATTTGCTCGAACTGTACCACGCGCCTATCTCGACGTGCAGCCAGAAGGTCAGGCTTGTGCTCGCGGAAAAAAAGCTGGATTGGAAAAGCCACCTCATCCACTTCGGGTCAGGTGATCACCTTTCCGAGAAATATCTTGCGATGAATCCGAATGGCGTGGTTCCAACGCTGCTCGACGACGGGGACATCGTCATAGACAGTACGGTGATCAACGAATATCTTGAAGACGTATATCCCGAGATTTCGGTGCGGCCGAAACTTCCCAAAGTGGCGGCCCGCATGCGCGCCTGGCGGCAATACATCGACGAAGTACCGACGCCCGCAATCCGGCCGCCGTCGTTCAATGCGTACTTCGTGCCGATCTGGGCGAACATGACTGACGAACGGTTTTTTGAGTACACAGAGCGGCTTCCGCTTCGGAAGCATTTCTACCGCAAGATGGGAAGACACGGGTTCAGCCAGGCCGAAATCGACGAAGCGCTCGACAAGCTTGGTCAGACGCTGCGCCGGATGGAACAGTCGCTGGGCGCCGGCGCCTGGCTTATCGATGATCAGTACTCGCTGGCCGATGTGAGCATTACGCCGACGATCGTGCGGATGGAAGACCTCGGCCTGTCAGGCATGTGGGCGGACCTCCCCCGGGTCACAGACTGGTATGCGCGGATTCAGGCAAGACCGAATTTTCGTGTCGCTTACATGCCCGGCTCGCGCGATTTGGGACCGTCCTGCTAGGCCCGTTTCCGATGCCTGTGTTTCCGGCGCCTGGCTGCCAATCGTCCGACTCGTGTAGCGCCTTAGGCTTCCCTCGGATCAGCGTGAAATCCGCCTCCGGCGCGCCGAAACACATGGCCGCCCGGACCGACACCCAAAAATGGTCAGATGACGCGCTGGAAACGGATATCGCGCGTCGGATATGATCAAGGCCGCCGGTTCCTTGTTCAGAATCGGCGCGGGACGGCAGTTCCAATTGCCGCCTGATCCTCAACTTGTCATGTTCTTGAATTGCTTCAGCTCGTGCGGCTTCACCAGTCGAGACGGCGCGCCATGGCATGCGCGAATCGGAACGTCGGCGGCGCTGCGCTTTGATTCCCAGGAGGCACCGCATGGTTAGAAGTTCAGTCCAAGCCACCCCGAAGCAGGCCCGTGACCCAAAACGGAAAACGAGCCGACGCCTTGATGACGAAAGTGGCAAGGTTCGTCGCCGCGTCCCCGCGAAGGCGGAGGCTGCCAGGACAGTCTCCCAGCGGCGAAAAAAGACGCCCTCGGATGTCGATCCCGAACATACGGCGGAGCATTCGATCGGCGTAACCATCACGATTTGAACCCATCGCGCATGGCGAACTGTCCGGAACGGGCGGGCGCCGGCTCGGCGTGACTAGAGCGGGATGACTTATCTTCGAATCGTCATCCCGCTCTAAATTATTGTTTGAGCATGATCTTATCCGAAAACCGATACCACTTTTCGGGATCATGCTCTAGCTCGGCATGTTCTCGAATTGCTTCAGCTCGAGCGGCTTCGCCCAGCCGAGACGGCGTTTGGTGAACATCTCGAGCACCGGTTCGATGTCTTGCGGCTTATCCAGGCTGCCGATGGTGACGAAGACCATCCCCGGAAAACTCTCCAGGTTGGTGCTGAACACCCTGGCGCCGCAGTTGGGGCAGAAGTTCCGATCCAGCCCCTTGCCCGACTGTGCGACGTAGTGAAACGCTTTCGGCTCGCCGCTGATCAGCGTGAAATCTCCCTCCGGTACGCCGAAGAACGTGGCCGCCTCGCCGCCCGAGGCCTTCTTGCAGTCCAGGCAGTGACAGACGGCGATGAAGGTGGGATCGGTTTCGAATTCGAACTTGATCGCGCCGCAGGCGCACTGAGCCGTATGTTTTTTCGCCATTGGCGAACCCTCCTCTCTGAACTGGCAAGCGTCCGCTCGCTGTAAGCCGCCGCATTCGGGGATTATCCGGCAGGAAGCATCGGGGCGCGGCGTTAAAAGAAATAAAATCCACAACGTTTTTTTGACGATCGCGGCCTGCCCCGAAAAGCTTGCGACGCTCTCGAACGGCTGGTGCGATCCCGACGGCTCGCTATCCCTTGCGGGAATTGGGCCTATCGAAATCCCCGGCCTTGCAGGAATCCCGGGAACAAATCCCCCGAGCCACGATTGCCATTGGTCATGACAGCGCCAATGTCACTGGGCATGACTGTGCCCGCGTCATTGGACGATCCGCCCAGGAGGCACCCATGCCGGGACCGATCCTCACCATTCCCGAACTGTTGCACCAGGCGGCCGACGCGCTCGAGGAGGCCTACAGGGAACGCGCCGATGCGCCGCCGGCGGCGTTGGCCTTGGTGGCGATGCTGCGGGAACGTGCGGAACGGCTCGAGACCCCGACCGTCACTTCCGACGATCCCGAGCCCGACGCGTCCACCGTCACCCAGGATGAGCCGTAACGAATAAGGCAGCGTAGCTCCGCTCCGACCGTGCCTGTCAGTCGCTGATCAAGGTCCCGCCGTCGACCACGATGTTTTGTCCCGTCACAAAACCGCCCGCCGGTGACGCCAGACACACCGCGATGCCGGCAACCTCCTCGGGTCTTCCGGCGCGCCGAAGCGGTGTTTTGGCGAGCCGCACAGGCAAATATTCAGCGTCGTTCAGGATCGGCTGGGCAAATTCCGTCGCAATCAGGCCTGGCGAAATCGCGTTCACCCGGATGTTGCTGGGTCCCCATTCGACCGCCAGGTTGCGCACCAATTGCGCATTGGCGGCTTTCGAGATGCCATATCCCCCTATCCTCTTGTTGCCGCGCAGTCCCGACAGGCTCGATGTCACCAGGATCACGCCGTCGCGACGTTCGGCCATGCCCGGCAGGAAGCGCCGACAGAGATGCAACGTGCTTTCCACATTGATCAGCATCATCCGGTGGAAGATTTCGGGCACCATCTCGGTCAGGGCGCCCTCGTGAAGGTTGGCGCCGGCATTGCAGACCAGGATGTCGAGACCGCCCCAGTCGGCGAGGACGCGATCCGCCAGACGGTCGATGTCGCTGACCTTCTCGATGTCGCAGCGGAGCCCGAGCGTGCGCCCTCCGAGGCCGGCGAGTTCGCCGGCGACGTCGGCGGGCGGGCCCTCCTCGTTGCTCGATATCACCACGTCGGCACCGGCCAGCGCCATCTGCCCGGCGATCGCACGACCGATACCGCGGGTCGATCCGGTGACCAGCGCCCGCTTGCCGGCCAGCGAAAACAAGTTCCTGTCGGTCATTGGTTGTCCCTCACGGCGTTGATCTGGTGACGACGGGCTGGATGTCATGGGTCGGCGGCCGATCGTCGACAACCACTTCCGAATCCATCAGCGTTCCGCATCCCGGACAATAGAATGAGCGGAACGTCACGCGATTGTCGACATGGATCGACGGTTTCAGGATGTTGGGATTGGCGGTCGTGATCGGCTGATGCTCGGACAGGCATCCCAGCTTGTAGTTCTCGTCAATTCCACCTAGTTCGGTGCCGCAGTCGGCGCAAGCGAAGAACACGCCCTGCCCGTCGCGCTTTACAGCCAGGGTGCGCGCCGCGCGAAATACGGTTACGCCCTCGCGGCGATTGGCGGCCTTGCCGCCGAGGCGCGTCAGCCGAGAACGGCAAATCTCCGCGCGCTTGCGCGCCGTCGCAGCCGGATCGATGGCGAGCGTTTTGGCGTCGACCACCGCGCCGTGCACGGTCTCGGCGACCGCGATGGAGATGTTGCCGTTGTCGAGATCCTCGGCAATCCGATGCACATCCCGTTTCAACGGGTCGCCAAAACCGCCGCCGCCGCACCACATCACGCCCATCGCATCGTGCGGCGACTGGGTAAAGGCGTGCTCGCGCATGCCCAGCGTGACGTGTTCACCGCCGAGGTCGCGCACGTCGCCCGGCAATTGGCCGGCGGCAAGCAGCGTCTGAACGTTGCTGCCGCGGACGAATTCAAACCGGTTGGTCGTCGATGGATAGCCGCCCATCATGCCGAGCGAACTGGGCACCGCGACGCCAGAGGCCAGCGGCTCGTGCGTAATCTCTTCGACGTGGTGGGTGATCCAGCAGGAGATGCCGCTGAGGCCGCCGCGGAATTCGCCCGCGCCGCCGGAATCGATGATCTCCTTGCGGTAGAGGTAGAGCAGCGGAAACTGATATTCGGTGAATTCGACATTGGGAATGCGCGAGATCGGAGTCCGCGACTGTCCGCCGGTGGAGATTCCGTCGCCGACCGCGAAGGCGCCGATCCCGCCGGCGAGAACGTCGATCATGCCGTAGCCGTAGGAATCGCCGTGCTGGTCGATGCCGCGGTATTGCGTAATCGGCATCTGGCTCGATCCGCTCATGCACAGGATGTCGGGTCGCAGCTTTTCGTTGGGATACACCATCTTCGCCAGAACGTTGTAGACGGGGTAAAGGGCGATCTCCATCGCCTGGATCGGTGCCGTCGATACCGACGCCGGAAAGTCGGCGCAAGTAAAGGTGCCGGGAGTCGGATCGAAGGTGACATGGCGCAGCGCGCCGCCGATGGCGAAATACTGGTCCCAGCACAAGACCTGGTTCAGCACCACCATCGCCGATCCGCGCCAGCCCGAATAGGTGGCGTTCATCGCGCCCATCTGCGGCGCGGTGCCGTCGTTCTCGAAGGTCAGCTCGGTGCCCTGCTTGCGCAGCCGCGTCACCACCGGATAGACGTTGCGGTCACCGACAAAGGCGCATTCGACATAAGTCCGCTCTTCCCAGACGCCGTCGGGCAGCGTCGCCATCTTGGCCAGGAAGGATTTCTCGCTGTTCTCGATGACCCGCTTCATGACGCCCTTGACGACGCGGGCGCCATACCGCTCGATTAGCTTGAGGACACGGGCGCGCGCCGCGGTGTTGCCGGCGATCTGCGCCCGCAGGTCGAGCGCCACCATGTCGGGGCGCCGCGACGCTCTCAGATAAATCGCCTCGATGTCGGTGCGGAGCTCGCCGTTCTCGACGATCCTGGTCGGGGGCAGCAGGATGCCCTCGTCGTAGGCGTCGCGGGCCGAAACGCAAAAGCTTCCAGGGGTAGTGCCGCCGACATCGTACTGGTGCAGGCAGTTCGTCACCCAGCAGAACAGCTCTTCGCCGTGAAACACCGGACAGAGCAGCATGACGTCGGACTGATGTGCCGCCCCGACCCACGGATCGTTGGCGATGAACATGTCGCCGTCGCGGATACCGGGATTCTCCGAGCGGTATTCCAGGGTCCACTTCACCTGGGTGTCGGTGACGCCCGACATGTACTGCATGAAGGGACCGAAATAGACGAATTCGGCGTCCTCGGTCAGGATCGACGGGTTGAGGTCGATGGCATAGACCGCGACCGGCGAGCCGGAAATCCGCTGAATCGTGCTGCCGTGCTCCTCGTTAATGTTCCACAAATTATGACGCACCACTTCGTAGGTGACCGGATCGATCTCCCTGTCCCAGTCACGATGCAGCTTGAGGCCGCCCTTGATCGACAGCGTCTGCGGCGGCACGTAGGGCCGCTTGACGCCGTCGAACACCACGCCTTTCAATTCGGACAGTTTCCTGAGCATGTGATGACTCCCGTCAGCCTGCGGCGTGCAGATCGAGTTCGAAATTGCCCGGCCCGTCGACCAGCAGCGCCTGCCCGTCATGCACCACGACCGTGGTATCGGGGGTCTCGACGATCGCCGGTCCGGCGATGCGGTTACCGGATACGAGCGCGTCGCCGTCGAACACCGCGGTGTCCAGCCTGAGCTTGCGATCGGTCCAGTACACGCTGCGCCGGCCGCGCGCCGCCGACGGCGGAAGTTCCGCGTCAAGCGTGTCGCCGGAGCGCAGCGTCGGCTTCGCGGTGATGGCCGAGGCACGGCACCGGAACGTGACGGCTTCGAGCCGGGCGTGACGCAGCGACGATCCCTTGCCGAACATCGCCTCGTAGCGTTCGAAGAAGCGCGCGATCAGGCCGTCGAGCCCGTTCCGATCGAGGCTGTCGTGATCGATCGGCACCTCGACCTCGTTGATCTGGCCGCGGTGACGCAGATCGATCGAGAAGCTGAATTTCTTCGTGGTTCCGGCTTCGCGCGCCAGCTGGGCTTCGCCCTGCCCGGCCAGCGCCGTCAGTTCACGGTTGATGGCGGCGAGGTCGAATGGCGACGCCATCAGATTGGCACGCTCATGGACATGCAACACATCGGCGGAAGCGGCGCCGAACGCGCACCACACCGAAGCGGTGCGGCGCTGCGGGATGATGACCTTGGCGACGCCGACCTCGCGCGCGAACATGCCGGCGTGGGCCGGCCCGGCGCCGCCGAAGGCGAACAGCACGAAGTCGCGCGGGTCGTACCCCTTCTCGACCGTGGTGCGGCGAATGATGTCGGCCATGTTGAATTCGACGATCCGGCAGATACCGGCGGCACATTCGTCGGCGGACATCCCGATCTTGGCGCCGAGCGTGGCGATCGCCGCCACCGATGCATCCCGGTCGAGCGCGACCTTGCCGCCGGCAAAAGACGCCGCATCGAGATAGCCGAGCGCCAGCGCGGCATCGGTGACCGTCGGCACCGTACCGCCGCGGCCGTAGCAGACCGGCCCCGGCCGCGAGCCGGCGCTGTCCGGTCCGACATGCAGCGTGCCCGTGGTCTCATCGATCCATGCGAGACTGCCGCCGCCGGCACCGATCGCCTGGATATCGACCTTCGGCAGAAAATATTCGTACTGGTTGACCGAACTCTTGTACGAAGCCTCCGCCGCGGCTTCGTGAATGACGCCGACGTCGAACGACGTGCCGCCCATGTCGGTGGTGATGACGTTGCGGTGCTTCATGATGTCGGCCAGGAAGGCCGAACCGGTGACGCCGGCGACCGGACCGGAATCCAGCGTGAGCAGCGGGGCCTCGATCGCCCGCTCGACCGAGATCGCGCCGCCGCCGCACTGCATGATCTGCAACGGCGCGGCATAACCGAGATCCTTGAGTTTGCGGTCGATGGTCCGCAGGTAACGCGACGTCAAAGGACCGATATAGGCGTTCAACGCGACCGCCGTGGTTCGCTCATATTCCCCCCATTTCGGCACCAGTTCAGCCGAGCTGGTGACGAACAGGTCGGGCGCCCTCTCCTTGACCATCTCGACCGCACGCCGCTCATGGGCGGGATGCTTGAAGGACCACAGAAAGCAGATCGCGATGGCCTCGACGTTCAGCGCCAGCAATTCGTCAATGGCGCGCGCCAATTCGGCTTCGTTGAGCGGCGCCACGACCTGGCCAAAACTGTCCACCCGCTCGGATACGCCGCGGATGTAGCGCTTGGGCACCAGTGGCTGCGGCTTCGGCCCTTCGGAGAAATGCGACACCTTGCGCAGGTCGCGGCCGCTGTAACCGCGGCTGCCGCGCATGATGTGGATGCA
>JAQGJF010001085.1 GCA_028290765.1 Tardiphaga sp. | reverse complement strand
CTCCAGCGGCCACGGCATGCCGATCTTGTAGAGCCGCAGCCCGATCTTGGCCGCGACCTGCTCGGTGATGCCGAGTTCGCGCAGCGCCTGGCGGACGTCTTCATAGCTCTTGCCGGATGCCATGATGCCGAACCGCGCGGTCGGCGAATCCATGGTGACGCGGTTGACCTTGTTGGCGCGGGCGAAAGCGATCGCCGCAAACCCCTTGTAGTCCTGCAGTCGCCGGTCCTGGTCGAAGCGATCGTCGGGCCAGCGCAGATTGAGGCCGCCCGGCGGCAGTTCGAAATCGGACGGGATGATGAAAGGCGTCATCTCGTCGTTGAGATTGATCTCCGCGGTGGTTTCCACCGTTTCGGTGATGACCTTCATGCCAACCCAGCAGCCGGAATACCGCGACATCGCGATGCCGAGCAGCCCCATCTCGATCATTTCGTGGATGCTGGACGGGTAGAGATACGGCATCAGCGCCGAGATGAAGGCATGGTCCGACTGATGCGGCACGGTCGAGGACTTCGCGCCATGGTCGTCGCCGGCGAGGCACAGCACGCCGCCGTTCTTCGCCGAGCCCGCGGCATTGCCGTGGCGGAACACGTCGCCGCAACGGTCGACGCCGGGCCCCTTGCCGTACCAGATGCCGACCACGCCATCGTGCTTGGCGCCCGGCGACAGATTAAGTTGCTGTGTTCCCCAGATCGCGGTGGCCGCAAGGTCTTCATTCACGCCGGGCTGGAACTTGACGTTGTATTCGGCGAGATGCTTGCGCGCCGCCATCAATTGCTGATCGTAGCCACCGAGCGGCGAGCCGCGATAGCCAGTGACGAGCGCCGCGGTGTTGAGCCCGGCGGCGCGGTCGCGGCGGATCTGGGCCATCGGCAACCGGACCAACGCCTGGATTCCGGTCAGGAAGACGTGGCCCGACCCTTGCGTATATTTCTGATCGAGACTGATCGGACCTTGGTTGATTCCCATTCCACCCTCTTGCCAGCCTCTTGGCCGTAGCGACTCTTTTTACGTAGTCATTCAAGTTGTTAGAACCAGTCTATGTTGGTTTTTCATCGCAAGGCATCACAAATCTGAGCAGAGGAGCCCCGCTCTTGCAGAACGCAATATCGTTCCGAAGCGGACCGCGCCGATTTGCGTGTTATGTCGCGACCAAGCCCTTTGGCGAAAGGACGTAACCTCGGTGGCCTCCGCCAGTTCGGGTTATAACGCGGGCGTGAGGAGCGCACGGGTGCAGGGACAACATCACGCGAGGCAAGCGCTTCCCGCCGGGCTGATAGGCGCGCTACTATTGTGCACTGCGCTCGTCGGCCAGCAGGCCCGGGCCGAACCGCCATCGGCTGCCACCATCGCCCGCGGCAAGGCCCTCACCGATACAGCCGATTGCGCCTCGTGCCATACTGCGGATGCGGCAAAGCCGTTCGCGGGCGGCAAGCGGATCGAGACTCCGTTCGGAACAATCACGTCGCCAAACCTGACGCCGGACCCCGAGACCGGGATCGGGGACTGGAGCGATGATGATTTTTATCGCGCACTGCACGAAGGCGTCGCGCCCAACGGCTCCCGCTATTATCCGGCGTTCCCCTACCCGAATTTCACAAAACTTACCCGCGACGATGTGCTGGCGATCAGGGCCTGGCTCGCGACGCTCAACCCGGTCAGCCACAAGCCGTCGCCATCGCAGCTGCGTTGGCCGTTCAACTATCGCGTCGTCATGCGCGGCTGGAATTGGCTGTTCTTCAAGCCCGGCACCTTCAAGCCCGATCCACAAAAGAGCGAGGCGTGGAACCGCGGCGCCTATCTGGTCGAGGGTGCCGCGCATTGCGGGGCCTGCCACACGCCGAAGAATGCCTTCGGCGCCGGCCGGCGCGGTCGCGCCTATGGCGGCGGGCTGATCGGCGGCTGGTTCGCGCCGCGCCTCGACAATGCGGAGCGCAGCGGGTTGAAATCGTGGAGCGCTGGCGACATTGCCGAATACCTGCAAAGCGGCCGCAACGGCAAAAGCCATGCCGGCGGCCCGATGGCGGAGGTCGTGGTCAATTCGACTTCGAGGACGAGCGACGAGGACATCCAGGCGATCGCGGTCTATCTCAAGGATCTGCCGGTCGGCGCGTCCGAGCCGGCGGTCACGTCGCCACCGCCAGCGCAAATGACAGAAGGCGAAGCGATCTACCAGGGCGCCTGCGTCGCCTGCCACGAAGCCGACGGCTCCGGCGCGCCGCGGATCTATCCGCCGCTGCCCGGCAACGCCAATCTGCAATCCGCCGATCCCTCCAGCACGCTGCGCATTATCCTGGACGGCGCGCAGACCTTGATCACCGCCCGCGCTCCCAACACCGGATCGATGCCGGCCTATCGGGATAAACTGACCGACCAGCAGATCGCCGCGGTGGCGAGTTATATCCGCAACGCCTGGGGCAATGCCGCGGCGGCGGTGTCAGCCGAGCAAGTGACGAAGGCGCGAACGAAGCGGTGACGAGAGACGGACCTCATCCTGAGGAGCGGCCTCTTGGCCGCGTCTCGAAGGATGGACACGAAGCATGGACTCGCGGCCATCCTTCGAGACGCGCGTGAAGAACGCGCTCCTCAGGATGAGGTCAGTGCAAGTCGAACAACGCTACTTCGGCAAAATCTCGCCGATCACCTTCATCAGCTCGGCTTCGCGGAACGGCTTGCGCAGATAGGCGCGATAGCCCCTGGCGCGCTCGCGGACCACGTGCTCCAGCAGCGACGTCATGACCACGACGGGAATGTCGCAGGTCTTCGGGTCGTCCGCCATCGCGGCGATCAGGCCGGCGCCGTCGACGAACGGCATCATGAAATCGGTCAGCACCAGATCCGGCGTCTCGCGATGCAGGATGTCGAGCGCCTCGCGGCCATTGCCGGCGACCAGAACATTGTAGGCGTATTCGCTGAGCAGGACCTGGAGCCAGTCGGCGATGGCCCATTCGTCCTCGACTATCAGCACCGTGCGCACCGTCACGCTCCGGTCAACTTCAGATCCACTGAAGGCGCCGCTGGAATGCCCTGACTGGAAATGTCGCGAAGAATGCTCTCCGCCCGCTGATGGTCGGTGTCGAGAACAATGCCGCCCTCGACGATTTCGAAGCGGCGCATGCGCATGTCGGTTCGACGATCTCGGGACTTCAGGACGGTCATGAGACGATGCGTTTCCGATCGCAACGCCGCCAGATGCAGCGCGATGATGTTTTCGGCCACCGCCGACAGGCCGGTCTGGTTCACCCCCGCCAGAGGCTGGCCGGGCGTGATTCCGGCATGGTCCGTCTCCGCGGTCGCCAGAGTGGTAACACCATGCGCCCGTAACTCGTTGCACAACGCCGACAAAAAAGACCCGACGCGGGCTTTTTCATCGGTCAGCTTGGAAAAACCTTCGATGCCGTCGATGACAAGACGCCGCACCCCGCGCGCCTTGATCGCCGACAGCAATTCGGTGGCGACCTCGTCGAGAATGGCTTCGGTCTGCGGCCGCCACAACAGGCTGATCTGTTCGCCACGGGCGTCGAGCGGCAATTTCAGCGTGCGGGCCTTGATTTTGAGCGCCATCGGATTTTCGTGAAACCCGAACAGCATCGCCGGCTCATCGGCGGCGCCGCCACACAGGAACTGCAAACCGGCCGTGGTCTTGCCGCTGCCCGAGGGTCCGAGCACCACCGTCACCGAATGGGTATCCGCCCCGCCGCCCAGCATGGTGTCGACGCCGGCAATGCCCACCGAGACCTTGGGGCCGTCGGCGGAGTCCCAGACGCTCGGCGTTTCCAGCAGGGCCTCGATGCGCGGATAGACCGAAATGCCGCCGGCCGTGATTCGGTAGGAGTGCCGGCCGCCCATGAACCAGCTGCCGCGCAGCTTGTGGACCTGAACCTCGCGCTCGGCGCGGCGGCCGTGCAGCGAGGACTGCAACTCGATCAGGCCGTCCACCATGGTGTGCTCGGGCGGGAACGCATTGCGGTCGAACGCGCTGGTGAGCAGGAACATCGTACAATTGCTGAAGCCGGCCTGGGTCTGCAGCTCATGAATGAATTTCTTGAGTTCGAGATCGGAGCGGGCCTTTTCATGCACCGTGATCAAGCCGTCCAGCACGAGAGTGCTGGCGTTGCGGGTGCGTACCTCGCGCCGGACGACGTCGAGCAGGCCACGCAGCCCGTCATCCTCCAGCGTCTTGAAGGCACCGACATAGGACATCCGGTCCGGGATCGCGGCTTCGTCGAAGAAATCCATCCGCCGCATGTGTCCGATCATGCGGGCGTGGCTCTCCGCCAGCAGCGTGACATACAGGGCATGGCGCCCCTTCGCCGCCTGCGCAAAGCAGATCTGGTTGCCCAGAATGGTTTTGCCGGCGCCCGGCGCGCCCTGAACGATGTAGATGCCGCCTTCGAAAACGCCCCCGCCCAAAATCGTATCGAGCCCGGTAATGCCGGCCGAAAAACGATCGCTTTCGGTACTCATTCCGAAACTGCCCCTTAGGTGAAAATCATGGTGATGCGTGAAATCCAGAACCGGCTTCGCCCCGTGCAGCCGCCGGGCCTTGGACCTACCAACTCCCCTCAGGGAAATCGCCAAACTGCCGGGCCTTACACCAAAGCGCGACGACCAATGCGGGCCAGTGAATTAAGTTCCAGGGGGCGGGATGAAAATAAGGACCGTCACCGTCTGCGCAGGGCAAGGACGGTTTGGCCGCCCTACCCCTCCACCGGATCCGGCAGCACGGCGCGAAACGGAATGCCGTGCAGATGGATGGTCGGAGCTATCCCGCCATGGCTGACGCCGAACGCCTTGATCCGGCGCTCCAGCTCATCTTTCCGGATGTCCACCGGAATGTCGCAGATCGCCTCATAGAGGCGACGGGAGTTTCTCTTGCCGCTCCAGCGGACCCCGCTTTCCGCCAACGCCTCGGCGCGGGTCGCCAATGGCTTCGCCCACCGCCAGAACAGCTGCGCCAGATGCGCGTAAGCCAGTTCCGCGAGAGCAGCGACGCCGATCTCGGCGGGAATCACAAAAGGCGCGACATCGATGATGGGACCGGCATCGACGCGCTCGACCAGGGCATGAAGGGTGGCGCCGAACTCCGTCGCCCGATCGTAGAGCGCGAAATGCGCCGGCGCCCATCCCGGATATTGCGGCGAGCCTGGATGAAAATTGTAGGCGCCGTAACCAAGCCGAGCCAGCACGTTCCGCGGAACGATGACGTCGGTCGTAAACGCGATCAATCGCGCCCGCCGCAACACCCTGGCCTCCACGGCTGAAAGATCGTCCGAGGTGAAAACCGGCAGGACGTTCAGTCGCGGATTATGTCCACGCAGGACCGATGCGAATACGTCCTGCTCGACCTCTCCCGTCAACAAAATGACCGTGTCGAACATCGACGCATACCGCTGCAATACCCCTCACCCAGGATTGCCCGCGGTCGTTAAAATCCGCTTGCCGCGGCCGGTCTCGAGCGCCCGCAGCAACAGCGGGAAACAACTTTCGGTTCGCTGGAAATATGTCGAAATATGAATGGGCCTTGGAACCCGAATTGCGACCGGCCGTTGTTTACGACCGTCAAAGGAGGACCGCCATGGCCTATCAATCCAACCCGAACGACCCGTATCGGCGTACCGACGACGAATACCGCCGTGCAGCGTCGCTGGACAGTGAGCTGCAGCCTGATCCCGAACTCGCTGAAGGTCCCACTTCCGGCAGAAGGGTGGCTCTGTTTGCCGTTGCGATCGCGGTCGTGCTGGGCGCCGTGTTCTACGGACTGAACAATACTTCGATGAATTCAACCAACAGCGCGCAAACGACGCCGCCGGCCAATCAGAACACCGCGCAGACGTCGACACCGCCGGTGGCGCCTGGCGTGCGTGACGTGACGCCGCGTAGCAACATGCAGCCGGGGACCACCACGGGCGCCGCGCCGGCGCGGCCGCAGCCGCCGCCCGCCACGGCCCCGACCGGCGCCGACCTGAACCGCTCGGGAAATCCGCCGACGACTGACAACGCGCCGGCGGCGAAGTAATCGGCTGGAAATTCTGATCTAAACCACCGCGCGGCGAGTCTGTCGGCTCGCCGCGTTTTTTGCGTGTCTAGCCAAACATCTTGTTCAGCTCGCCGCCCGAAAACCCGCTCCCGAGTTCCGTGAACGATCCCTTGTCGGCGATCTCCTGCGCCGCCCGCATGAATCCGCCCCAGGCCACGCGCGCCAGTGAGCCGCCGACGCTGATGCGGCGAACACCGAGATCGGCGGCCTCGGCCACCGTGAGGCCGGGAGCGCCGATCAGGAGATTGACCGGCTTCGGATGCACCGCCTTGACCACGGCCGCGATCTGCTCCTTCGTCTTGATGCCGGGCGCATAGAGACAGTCGGCGCCGGCCTCGGCATAGGCGTTGAGCCGGTCGATCACCATGGCCAGATCGCCTTGCCCGACCAGGAATCCCTCGCAGCGTCCGACCAGCAGCGCGCCGCTGTTGTCGGCATCGATGGCCGTGCGCGCCGCCTTGATGCGCTCGATCGCCATCGCACGTTCGTAGAGCGGATTGGCCTTGTCGCCGGTGGAATCTTCGATCGACAGGCCGGCGATGCCGGTGGCGACGGCCCGCGCCACATTGATCGCGACCTTCGCCGGTTCATGAGCGAAGCCGCCCTCGAAATCGGCGTTGACCGGCAGATCGACAGCCCCGCACAGCGCGGTCAGATGCTCCAGCACCTCATCGAGAGTGATATGATTGTCGGCCTTTCCGATCGTCCACGCATAGCCGGCGCTGGTCGATGCGACGGCCTTGTAGCCCATCGTCTGCAGCGCCCGGGCGCTGCCGACATCCCAGGGATTTGGCAGCACGAAGCAACCCTTCTCGTGAAGCTGTCGAAAGCGGGCGCGTTTTTCTGCTGTTGTAACCGGCATGTTGTCTCTCCCTGCTCAGGCGTGGCGGATGTTTCGCCCCTCGCGCAGTCTATATACCGACCGGGCGCAAAAATGTCCGTTCTTCCGCCACAATGAATTTGTGCTCGCCGGCGAAGTTGAAATTGGACGCGCCCTCCTCGTCCAGCAACAGCCGGGCGCGATAGCTTTCATAGGCCGCGAGGCTGTCGAACGAGATCAGCGCAAAGGCAATGTTGTTGGTTCCCTCATGCGGCATCCAGTAGCCCAGAAGATCGCCGCCGCATCGGGGAATGATCGCCGACCAGCGTTTTGCATAGGCTTCGAACATCTCACGCTTGAACGGATCGATCTGGTAGCGGATGAAGACGGTGATGGCCAAGGCGAGCTCCCTGCGTGTTTAGGCAGGCCAGACTAGCCGGCCGGCCGGCGCCGATGCTTCGGCTACGGCCGAAGCATGGAAACCAGGTGCGAGCCGGCGACCTGACCGAGGCACCGCAAAAATGTGAAGCCGTCGCGGGTTTACATCGCGTTGCCGGCGCAGCAATACAACGCCACTCCCGGTTATCCCCGCGGATGGAGGCCCTGATGAAACGTTCTTTGCTGCTGGCGCTGCTCGCCACCCTGCCGATCGGTCTTGCGCTTGCGGCGCAACCCGCCGGCGCGCAAATGCGCGAACCGGCCAGCGCGCAAGGGCGCGAACCAGGTATCGCGCTGGGGCGCGAATTCGGCATCGCGCAAGGGCGCGAGCCGTATGGCATCGGGCTGGAAGGGTTTGCCTATCCCTACCCGGTCCAGATGCTGCCGCTGGTCAATGACGGCGAGCAGGTGCGGATGGCCTATATGGACGTGCAGCCGGCCGCG
>JAQGJF010001074.1 GCA_028290765.1 Tardiphaga sp. | reverse complement strand
CATCGACAGCCGCGGCTCGATCAACAGGATCGGCAGGCAGGCCAGCCCGAGCGCGAAAGCCACCGGCACCCGCAGCACCAGCAGGCCGACGAACACGCCGAACAGCACCATCGCGGCCTGTCCGGCGGACAACACATTGCCGCTCATCGCGATGCCCCGATCAGGATTCGCGCTTCGTCAAGGATCTGTTCGCCGGCGAACACGATCCAGGTGAAGCCGGCCACCGGCCAGGCGACGTGGATGAGCCAGAGCGGCAGGTCGGCCAGCTCCGAAGTCCGGTTCCAGGCGAAGCGCGTGAACTCGATCCCCGCCCACACGAACACCAGCGCCAGCGCCAGGATGCCGAGCCGCGCCACGATCCGCACCGCGGCTTCGGAGCGCCGCGACAAATCGGGCCAGACATCGACTTCGAAATGCTGCGCCTCCCGAACCCCGACCATGGCCCCGATCATGATGGTCCACACGAACAGGAAACGCGCCATCTCCTCGGTCCAGATGTAGGACGGGATGAACGGGGTGTAGCGCGAGATGATCTGCAGCGTGACTGGAATGACCAGGATGCCGACGCAGGCCGCCAGCAATATTTCCAGCAATCTGGCGTAGCCGGCGGTGACGCGGCGCCACAGCGCCGTGTTTGTGGTCATCGGCAGTTCGGTCATGGCCCCCCCGGCGCAGGTGCAGTCATCATGCGGGGCAAGCCCTGCGGCTTGCCCCGAAAACGCGTTCGGCGATGGGCTGGATCAGGCGATGTTGATCTTTTCGAAGATGCCGTCGGCGCCGATTTCCTTGGCGTAGGTGGCCATCACCGGGTCGGCGAGCTTCTTCATGGCGTCGCGCTCCTCGAACGGGACGCGCTTGAGCTTGCCGGCCTTTTCCAGCGCGTCGAGTTTTGTCACCTCTTCGCTCGACTCGAGCTGGCGGCCGAAATCGCCGGCCTCCTTGCCGGCTTTGTAGATCGCCTCCTGCAATTCCTTGGGCAGGTTCTTCAGCGTCTTCACCGAGAAGCAGATCGGGCGGATCGACACCGCATGCTGGGTGAGATTGAGGTGCGGCGCGACTTCGTAGAACTTCATCGCCTCGACGCCGGCGGCCTCGTTTTCTCCGGCGGAGATCACGCCGTTCTGGATCGCGTTGTAGATTTCGTTATAGGCGATCACCGTCGGGCTCATGCCGGCGGCGGCGAAGGTCTTCGACCAGATCGGCGCGCCCTGCACCCGCACCTTGAGGCCCTTGATATCGGCCAGCGTGCGCAGCGGCTTGTTGGCGAAGATGTTGCGGATGCCGCCGCCGGAATAGCCGATCAGCACCACTTCGGCCTTGGCCGCGACCTCGTCGGCGATCGGGGAGAGGATGTTCTGCTCGACCACCTTGTTCATGTGCTCGATGCCCTTGAAGACGAACGGGGCATCGATGAACGGCGCCGCCTTGGCGAAGGTCGACATGTGGGCCGGCGAAACGATGCCGTAATCCACCGCCTTGCCCTGCGACATGTACTCGAAATACTGCTTCTCGAGGCCGAGCGACGAGTTCTTGTGCAGGGTGAAATTGACCGGCTTGCCGTAATATTTCTGCACCAGCTCTTCGAACCGGACCAGCGCCTTGGTGAAGGCATGGTCGTCGTTGAACTGCACCGCGCCGTTCAGCGTGATGGGCGCCTGGGCCCGCAGGATCGACGGCATGCCGAGCGCGCCGGCGGCCGCCGTCGCTCCGAGTCCCGCAAGTACGGTTCTTCGCTTCATGGTCCCCTCCCTGTGATGCCCATCCCTGTGTTCGGAATTTTGAGCATTCGCGCCGGCAAGGCCTTCGGCCCCGCAGCGTTGCAAGCAGGGAGCGTATGCAAAAGCCGACTTTTGGGAAAGCCAATTTTGAACATCGGCGGCGCGAACGCGTTTTTGTCGCAGTGCAGTGCGCAAGTGTTCGGGAGCGGCCGGCCTGATGATACCCGGCGAAGCATGACTGGCGCACTACCCGGCAGGCGAATGCGAATATCCAGCGACCACGAACATCTCGCTATTTCCGGCCGGGCTGTCGCGACGCAAGACGCGTCCTTGGAAGTGAAGCGCGCCACCAGGTCGCAGTTGACTGCTAAATTCTTTTCTGCCTAAAGTTGAATTTGTTTTTGCCGGCAACTCGTTCTGTAAATAATTGCGCCGATTGGGCATTCGCTATCCGGCTTTTTTCTCGACGGCATATCGACCAGGGCTCGGAACCGCGCGGCTCTCCTGGCGAGATAATTGCTTTTATGGATTGGGGCAAATCCGCATGAAAGTTGCGATTTCGGATGAGCTGCTGCGCGAGATGTTCGCACTTTGCTCATTCATCATTCCGGACGACGAAATCGTTTTTGTCGCGTTGCGTGGCGTTCAGCCGTTACAGTTTGGCGGCTCCGACTTCAAGAGTGCGCACGACGCGATGGCGGTGCCGCTCGACTACCAGCATATGAGGTGCACGATCGCACAGTGGGACACCGGGAAAGGCAAGCTCGCGCTCTTCGTGGGCAGTTCGGTCCCGCACCTTTCGGCCATCGCCTCGCATCTTCCGAGAAACGGCAATGGCGTAAACCGTCTGGTCTCCGGCTGTTTCGGCGACGTCCCGGGCCTGCCTGGCCACAGTTATTTCAAGGGCAACCACGGCGTGGACCGCCATCTCGCGTTTCGCAACGAGTCGAAGCTTCCGATCTGGCGCACCGCCGACGACACCGATTATGAGGCGACGATCGGCTTGGATATGAAGTCGTGTTCGACAATCTGCACTGCGCCCGCCAAATGAACGAGACGGCGCCTCATTATTCCTCCAACGGCTGTGTCGTGATCGCCGGTAAGCCGGGGGCATCCGGCGCACACAAGATCACTTCGGAACTGGGACCATGGAAGAAATTTCTTCAAAACGCCTACGGCGTCGAGCAGCATAAATTCGTACTCGCCGTGTTTGAGGAGAACGAGGCGTTGCGAACCGCCGAGCTTGGCGCCGCCGAACGCGTTCCCTCGGTCCGCTTCGGGTCGCGCGGCGCGCTGGTGCAGCAGCTTCAGAAGGGACTGATCGCCAAGGGGTTCGGTCCGGGGCAGCCCGATGGGCTGTTCGGAAACAGCACCGTCGTTGCACTGCGCCAATTTCAGCTTCAGATCTTCGGCAAGGGGAGCACCGACCTGATTGCCGGTGCCGCGACGGCCGAAGCGCTCGGCATTTCGTGGCCCTCCAACGGTCAGGAGCTTCAGGGCCTGCTGAAGCCCGAGGCTGACGTGTTTGCCGCTGCCGTTCCGGTGGGAATCGACGAGCCGATCCTGAGCGTGTACGCGGACGCGGATCACGATCTGAAATCCGCACTCAAGCCGAATCCCAAGCTGAAGATCGCTCTCGACACCACATACAAGCCGTTTGCCGGCTGGGCGATAAAGAAGCAGCCGAACGTCGAACGTTGGGATGTCACCCCCGATGCGGGACAGAATCCGATCTACCTCGGCTATTTCTTCACCTACAACGGTTACCCCGAAGGCCCGACCCGCGGGCTTGCACGGACCAGCGGCGCTGAACCCCGCGTCGTGTTCGAGCCGAAGGAGTGGACCCAGTTCGGTTACTGGCCCGAACTACTTTTTCCGACGGCGTGGGCCGAGTCAAACGCATGCTATACCGTCATCAACGCGTGGGACCGCGCCGCGATGACTTTCGGCTTCATTCAACTGGCCGCCCACACCGGCGACGATTTTCTTCCCTTCTTCCGACGCCTGTTCACCGAGCTTCCGCAGGAGGCCAAATACTGGTTTCCTGAACTCGGGATCGTGGACGGCAAGCTCTGCTTCATCGAGAACAATGAATACAGGAGCCTGGAAAACGCCGGACCCGCCCATGACGGCGGATACTCCGCAAGCTATTATCACGGCGACCTCATGGCGTTCTTCAATCCGGATCGCTATCACGCGAAGGACAAAAAGCCCGATCCGGAGGAACTTCACGCCGCAGGGCGATGGCTGGCCTGGACTTTCGCGTCGGTAAAAATGCGCGCGCTGCAGGTCGATGCATCGATTGTCAACGTCAAGGACTCGCTGATGAAGTTGCATCAGCGCATGCTGGCCAACAGCAATGTCAGGAAGAAGTATCCGCGGGGCGTCGATGGCATGTCCTGCGACCTGGTTTCGGTCGCGGTGGCCGCTCCGCATCTCGGCGACAGCCATATCCCGATGGTGCTCGGTGCTCTGCTGACCGACGACCCGATTGAGACGATCAGGCTGTCTCATTACGGGCCGGGCGACCGTGCGCAAAATGTTCATGACGGGATGAAGCAGCGCAAGATCCTCAAGAACCTGGTCTACGATCTGTCGTTGCAGAAGCCGGTCTAGGCAGGCGTCAGATCCCTGCCGTCCGGCACAACCGAGGGAGGGACGAATGATACGCAACATCTTGCCGGCTGGCGTGCTGGTGCTGACCCTTGGCGGGGCGAACGCCGGGGCGGTTGAATACAAGGGGCTGTGCGAGGCTTCGGCCGGCGCCTTCCTGGATGACACTCACTTCGTCGTCGCCAGCGACGAGACCAACCGGCTGCAACTCTACCAGCGCGGCAAACCCGATCCGATTGGCGATGGCATCGACATGAAGCCGTTCACGTCCTTCGAGAAGTCGGACCTCGAGGCGGCGGCGGCCGTCGGCGACCGGATCTACTGGATCAGCTCTCATTCGCTCAACAGCAAGGGCAAGGACCAGCCCAAGCGCAAGATATTCTTCGCCACCAAGATCGGCTCGCTCGATGGCAAGCCGACGCTGACCGGGATCGGCAGTCCGGTGACGAACCTGCGCGACACGCTGGCGAAGTCCGCCGGCGCCTCGGCCGGCGAACTGAATATCGAAGCCCTTGCGGCCACGCCGCAGGGAGGGTTGCTGATCGGCCTGAGGGCGCCGCTTCGCGCCGGCAAGGCGCTGGTCATCCCGTTCAGCAATCCGGGGCCGGTAGTCGATCGGGGTGCCCCACCGGACATCGGCGAGGCTGTTGCGATCGATTTGAAGGGACTCGGCCTGCGCAGCATGGACCTCATTCCCGGAACCGCAGGTTACATCATCATCGCCGGGCCCATTTCCGACAGTGATGGATTTATGGCATTTCGCTGGGCAGGCCCGGGAACGACGCCGGAAGAAATCAAGGATGTGAATCTAACAGGGATCAGGCCGGAAGGCGCCATGGTCGTCCCCGGCCAGAACATCGTGCAGCTGCTCAGCGACGACGGCGACGTCTGCAGCGATGAGGACGATCCGCCCGCCCAGCGGCGTTTTCGCAGTATCGATATCGGACCGAAGAACCTGCGGCAGTGAACGATTGATGCCTGGTTTGCTCAACGACGCGGGTAATTACTCGGCCCGATGACGCGACGAAAACTCGGTCGCGCAATTGGCCTTGCAGGCGACCGATGCTTCGTGGTCGGGGTGAAGGTAGGAATAGCCGCCCCAGACGATGTAGGCGGATAGCCCCACGATGGTGGCGACGACACGGATAATGGCCTGATCGCTTGCTTCCGCGAACCATCGTCGAATCCATGCCTGCATCGGAGTACTTCTTGATTCCAGGAAACCGCACAACGTCGGCACAAAACGCCGATCGCCACGCCAAACCCGCCCGTTCAAGGTGACGGCGCTGCGACCCCGCCGAGTTTAGCCGCGAACCGGCGGCGGACAGAACGGCAATTTTTGCGTCCATCTCCCCTAATGGAACCCAATACCCCCTTGCCGTCTGGCATTTTGGATACCAGAATGCCCCGGTAGCGCCCCCATCAAGAGGGGTCGGCTCGGAGGAAATAATGACCAACCCACAAACCACCCCCGACATCACGGACAGCAACTTCCGCTGGCTGCAACTGGCCATGGGCATCGTCTGCATGGCGATGATTGCCAACCTGCAATATGGATGGACGCTGTTCGTCGATCCGATCGACGCCAAATACCACTGGGGCCGCGCTGCCATCCAGATGGCGTTCACGATTTTCGTCGTCACCGAGACCTGGCTGGTGCCGGTCGAGGCCTGGTTCGTCGATCGCTTCGGGCCGCAGGTGGTGGTGATGTTCGGCGGCGTCATGATCGCGCTGTCCTGGGTGCTCAATGCCTATGCCGGCTCGCTGGTCTGGCTGTACGCCGCGGCGATGATCGGCGGCATCGGCGCCGGCTCGGTCTACGGCACCTGCGTCGGCAACGCCTTGAAATGGTTTCCGGATCGCCGCGGCCTCGCCGCCGGCGCCACCGCGGCCGGCTTTGGCGCCGGCGCCGCCATCACCGTGGTGCCGATCGCGCATATGGTGGCGGCCTCCGGCTACCAGACCGCCTTTCTCGATTTCGGCATCGGGCAAGGCCTGATCGTGTTCGTGCTGGCGTTCTTCCTGCGCAAGCCGACCCAAACGATGCCGGCCCGCAAGAAGCAGCTCAATTTGCCGCAAACTAGAATCGATTTCACGCCGTCGCAGGTGCTGCGCGCACCGATCTTCTGGGTGCTGTATCTGGTATTCGTGATGGTCGCGGCCGGCGGATAGATGACGGCGGCTCAGAACGCGCCGAGCGCCCACGACTTCAAACTCGCCGACACCCCGGTCGACCTGCTCGGCTTCCAGATGGCGGCCTTGACCTTCGCCATCTCGCTCGATCGCATTTTCGACGGTTTCGGCCGGCCGTTCTTCGGCTGGGTCTCCGACACCATCGGCCGCGAACCCACCATGTTCATCGCCTTCGGCACCGCGGCGCTGATGGTGCTGACGCTGTCGATCTGGGGCCACAACCCGGTGGTGTTCGTGCTGGCGACGGCAGTCTATTTCGGCGTGTTCGGCGAAATCTACAGCCTGTTCCCCGCCACCGCCGGCGACACCTTCGGCTCCAAATACGCCACCACCAACAGCGGCATGCTCTACACCGCCAAGGGCACCGCCTCGCTGCTGGTGCCGATCGCCAGCATCGTCGCCTCGCATTATGGCTGGCAGGCCGTGTTCGTCATCGTCGTCGCGCTGAACGCCACCGCCGCGCTGCTGGCGCTGCTCATCATCCGGCCGATGCGGCGCGCGTTCATCCTGGACAGCGAGGCGGCCGGAACGGTGCCGGCGGCAGCCGGTACGCGGACGGTGGAGGCTGGCGCAGAGGTTTGAGCGCGTCGCCCCACTGGCATGACGGCCCCTGATGCCCGACGTCTTGGCCGGCGGCGGCGATGGCTGAACTATAGGCATTTGCTGCAAAATTGACGTGATCGCCGTCTACGAACTGCGGTTTCTTGCGGGGCCGCCGTGCTTTAAAATCATTGGATTCGGTGAACCCGACCACGTATGACCGTGACTTCGGTTCAGGAGCATACAGGAGATGGAGAGACGTCTGGCGGCCATCGTCTGCGCTGACGTCGCCGGCTATTCGCGCATGATGGGGGCCGACGAGGCCGGGACCCATGCCGCCTTCAAGGCGCATCGAAGCGCGACCTACCCGATCATTCTCAACCATGGCGGCCAGGTCGTGAAGCACACCGGCGACGGTTTCCTGCTGGAGTTTCCCAGCGTCGTCGGCGCCATCGAGGCGGCGGTCGCGATGCAGGAGCTGATGGCGGAACGCAACCACCACCTCTCCGCCGACCGTGCCATGCAATTCCGCATCGGCATCCACATGGGAGACGTGATCGCCGATGAGGGCGAAGTGTTCGGCGATGGCGTCAACATCGCCGTCCGCCTCGAGACGGTGGCCGCCCCCGGCGGCATCGCCGTTTCGGCCAAGGCCTACCGCGAGGCCAGCAAGCATCTCGGCGCCGGCTTTGTCGACGCCGGCGCGCACCGCTTGAAGAACATCGAAGAGCCGGTCGAGGTCTGGGCCTGGCAGCCGGGCGGTCCCGACTTGGGCGGGCGGGAATGCGCAAATGCCTCCAACCTGCCGGCGCAGTACCGGACCGCGATCGTCGGCGTGCTTCCCTTCGCCAATCTCAGCGACTCTACCGACGAATATTTTTCCGACGGGCTCACCGAGGACCTGATCCACGCGCTGTCGCTGCAATCGCTGTTTCGGGTGCTGAGCCGCAGCTCGACGTTTTCGTTCAAGGACAAGAGCCTGTCGACGCGCCTGATCGCGCGGGAGATCGATGCGACCTATCTGGTGCAGGGGTCGGTGCGGCGAACGGCAAGCAAAATTCGCGTCACCGCCGAACTGATCGCGCCGGAAACCGGCGAGCAGCTGTGGACCGGCCGTTACGACCGCGACATCGGCGAACTGTTCGCGATGCAGGATGAAATCACCGCCGCCCTGTCGGCGGCGCTGGCTCCGGAGATATTTCGCGCCGAGGCTTCGCCGGCCCGGTCATCTTCCGGCGACCTGACCGCCTGGGATCGCTTCCTCAAGGGCCTGTCGCATTATTATCGCCAGACCAAGGCGGATCTGGAAGCCTCGATCGCCCTGTTTCGGGAGGCGATCGCGCTGGATCCG
>JAQGJF010001047.1 GCA_028290765.1 Tardiphaga sp. | reverse complement strand
TGGACTCGAACCGGCCGATCAGCCTGCGGCTGGCGCAGTTCGCGCAGTTCAAGGCCGGGCGGCTGCTGAGCATGCGCGTCGTGGTGGATACGTTCGACCTGGTCGAACAGGCCATCGGACGCGCGATCCACCTGCCCAAGATTGCGTGAAGACAAGACTGCCTGAATCGACGCAATCGGAAAAACGGCCCGGCTTGCGCAGGGCCGTTTCGAGTCATGGCTCGCCATAATTTTGAACCACGGCGAACGTATTCTCAGACATCCGGGCTGGCAGGGTCATGATTTCCAAGGCGACGATTCAAGGCTGTAGTTTGCTGCTGGTATTGACCGGCGCGAGCGCCGGAGCCGCATGGGCGCAGGCCCCATCGGTCCAGGACCCTTCTGCAAAAGACCCATGGGCGCAGGAGAGGCGCACTGCGGTCGAGCCAGACGACGAGAATCCGCTCCTCAAGCTGGATTTCCCCGAACCGGACTGGAGCCTGCTCGACACCGGCACCACGCTGAGCGATCGGCTGGAAGCGCAAAAGCGTGCCGCGACGAAGTCGAAGCCGGATACAGAAACGTTGTGGTCGGCGCAGGACAAGGCCAACGGGTCCGCGTTGTCGGTAAAGCAATCGATATCGCCGTTCTGGGACGCGCGGATCGGCGCCGACATGACCGTCGTCAATCAACCCTCGACACAGACGACCTCGGATCTGCTGCGGCAGAAATTTTCTGCCGACGGCCAGCCCTCGCAATCCAGCGGCACCGCCTGGGCCGCGCTGACCGCCCCGGGCGTCGGCTCGATCTGGGACAAGACCGCGATCGAGGCGCGTCTCGATCCCTCGCAGGACCAGAGCAAGCTCGGCACCACGCTGAGCAAATCGCTGCCGCTGTGGAGCGACCAGTATGCGCTCACCTTGCAGAATGGCTACAATGTCATCCAGCAGAGTTTTGCGCCGGTGGTCGGCATATCGGGTCATCCGGTGCGGAATTACCAGACCGATCAGTCGGCCAAACTCAGCATCACCGACACCGGCACCAGCTTCATCGCCGGCCAGTCGCTCTCCTCGACCGATGACAAATGGCTGCGCAAGATCGGCGCCGAGCAGAAACTGTTCGGCGGCGTCAGCATCACCGGCTCGATCAGCGAAACGCCGCAGGGCGCCTCGAACCGCAGCTTCGGCGCCGGCTTCAAGCACAGCTGGTAGGCGTCTCAAAGCGGATCACCCTGCGCCGAGGCCGTCCTCTTCATCGATTCCCGTGAAAGACCGGGCCCTCGCCGCAGATTGGCCCCGATGTGGTCAAAATCAGCTGGACTGATGGCATTGTTAGACATCGTTGTGCGGGGGACATCCGCGCTCGCTCAACGCGAAACAGGGAACAGCCGATGAATGCCATTCGATCTGAAAAAGTTGAAGGTGCCGAAGAAGACAGCAACCTTGCCGCGGTCTCTGAAGTGGAGGCCGGTATCCGCGACTTCGTTCGCAACGACGTCGCCTATCTGCGCCGCCCGGCGCCGGGTCTCTTGAGCTCGGAAGCGCCGCTGGAGGCCAACACCGAGGCCACCGTCAACAACGTCAATTCGCTGATCCAGCGGGTTGCGGGAACATCGCTCAGTGAAATCGAAAACCTGGTTTCCGAACTCGGAAGCCTGCGCGACCTGCTCCATGCCGAAGGACAGCGCGTGCAGCGGGAGATTTCGGGATATGCCCAGCTCAGCCAGGCGGCGATGAAATCGACCCGCATGATCGCCGACAATGTCGCGCAATGGAAACGCGCCGCGGACGGCCTCCGCAACAGCTGATCGCGCTTCGCTGCTTCCGATGATACCGCCGCCTCCCGAATCGGGGAGCGCGGCGGTTTCATTTGCGGCTCCCGTCATTCCGGGCCTGCACCAAGAGGTGCATGCGCGATGCGCAATTGCGCATCGGGAATGAAGGCCGTTATGCCTTGAACTTACTCCGCTCCGCCCGCGACCAAGACGGGAGGCCGTACCATCGCGGCTCGTCGTTGGGGGCAACCAATCCGTGAAAACCGTCAGACCGAACACCACCGATCCGATTCCGGTGCGCACCGCATCGCCGAAGATGGGTACCATTATCATCCGGTTTGTCGGGTTGCTGTTCGTGGCAGTGGCGTTGCTGGCACTGGCCTGGAGCCGGTAGACTGAATGATTCAAAGGTTAAATCGGGATCGCTAGCTCCGTCATTGCGAGGAGCTCTTGCAACGACTGCGTCCGCCGAAGCTCGAAGAGCGAAGGAGGAAGCAATCCAGTTCTTGCTTCGTGGCCCTGGATTGCTTCGCGGAGCCTGTCATCGGGCGCGCATTCGCGCGACCCGTTGGCTCGCAATGACGGGGCTGGTGACGGCGATTCGGCTTAAAGATGCCGGGGCGCTTTTGCCCGGCCATGACGGAAGATGGAGCAGCCTCGGCCGCCAGGATGGTTAGCAGAGGATAAAAATCAGCGCCGGGTGATCGGCGCGCTGTCGAGCGTATAGGCGCCGTCGGCATAACCCTTCACCACCATTCCGGTGGTCAGCATGACCCCGAGGGTCACGGTCGCAAAGATAAAGCCCAAAAATTTCAATCCGGCGCGGTCGGCCATCGTCGTCCCCATTGGTGTCGTACTCTAGGTCGAACAACACCTTCATAAGGTTCAAAACGTCTTAACGGCGGAGCCGTTCCGCACCGTTTTTAAGAAGCATTTCATCAGGCTTAATGCGGCGTTACGTTTTGGCGCCCCGACGCGGCACGAAGGCCGTGGCCAGCAGCGAGAACGCCAGTTCGCCGCGCTGGTTGGTTCCGCTGTTGCGGGCCTGCACAATTCCCCATTCGGGCCGCTTCTCCGAGGCGCGCGTCGATTCCACTTCGCTGGCGTAGCTGATGGTGTCGCCGGCCAGCACCGGCCGCAGCCACCGCAAGTCGTTAAAGCCGGGCGACGGCCCCCAGACCGCGACCGGCTCGCCACGCGCGGCGGCCTCCGCGGCCTGGCGCTGTCCGTCGGCCACCAGCAGCTTCATGCAGACCGATCCGACGTGCCAGCCTGAAGCCGCCAGCCCGCCGAACAGCGACTTCCGGCCGGCTTCTTCGTCGAGATGAAAGGGCTGCGGATCGAACTGCGCCGCGAACTTCTTGATCAGTTCGGGCGTGAAGGTGAACGATCCGAGTTCGCGCCGCAGGCCGACCTTGATATCCTCGAAGAAAGGCATCAGGTCCGCCTAACCCGCCGCAAGCGCGGCACGGCGCTTGACGATGATCGGCGACACCATTTCGGCCAGCGCCTGCCCCGCCGCGTTACGAACGCCGCATTTGAAGGTTACGATGCCGGTCTCGGGACGGCTGCGCGAGACCCGCGCCTCGACCACGTCGACATCGAGCGTGAGATCGTCGCCCGGCCGGAACGGCGCCAGCCATTTCAACTCGCTGACGCCGGGCGAACCCAGCGACGCGGTGCGGCCGATATAGCCGTCGAACATCATCCGCATCACGATCGAGCACAGATGCCAGCCCGATCCCGACAAGCCTTTGAGCATCGAGCGCTTCGCGGCTTCCTCGTCGAGATGCATCGGCTGCGGATCGAATTCGGCGGCAAAGGCCAGGATCTCCTCGCGCGTGACGCGGCGCGGGCCGAAGGTGCCGAAACGGCCGGGCGGAAAATCTTCGAAGGT
>JAQGJF010001031.1 GCA_028290765.1 Tardiphaga sp. | reverse complement strand
ATCGTCGTGCTCTATCTGGGTAAGGTGATGGAGATCGCGCCGGCAGGCGGCATCTTCGACCGGCCGCTGCATCCCTATACGCGCTATCTGATCTCGGCGGTGCCGATTCCGGATGCCGCGGTCGAGCGCAACCGCACCCATGTCCAGCTCACCGGCGAGCCGCCGAGTGCCATCAATCCGCCGTCGGGCTGCCGCTTCCGCACCCGCTGCCCGATCGCCAGGCCGGTTTGCGCGTCGACGCCGCCGCCGCTGGTGCAATACGCACCCGATCACTTCGCCGCCTGCCACTTCGCGGGCCAGCTCAATTAAGACCAGGAGGAAACCTTGCAACGCGTCAGCGCCAACGAGGCCGTCAGTTTCATTCGTTCCAACGACACCATCGTGATCGGCGGATCGGGCGGCGGTCATGCGGTGCCGGAAGCCCTGATGGCGGCGCTCGAACGCCGCTTTCTCAGCGAAGGCCTGCCGCGCAACATCACTGCCGTGCATCCGGTCGGCCTCGGCGACGGCGCCACGCTCGGCGCCAACCATTTCGCCCATGAAGGCCTGCTCAAACGCATCGTCTGCGGCACCTTCGTCAACTCGCCGAAGATTTCCGACATGGCGGTTGCCGACAAGATCGAAGGCTACACCCTGCCGCAAGGCGCGCTGTCGCAATTGATGCGGGAGATCGCCGCCGGGCGTCCCGGCTTGATGACCAAGACCGGATTGCACACCTTCGTCGATCCACGGCACGAGGGCGGGCGGCAAAGCAAATGTGCGCCCGAAGGCCTGGTCGAGTTGGTGGATTTCAGGGGCGAGGAATATCTGTTCTTCAAGCCGTTCCAGATCGACGTCTGCTTCCTGCGCGGCACCACCGCGGACGAAGACGGCAACGTCACCATGGAGCAGGAAGCGGTGTTTCTCGAAATGCTGTCGGAAGCGCAGGCCACCAAACGATGCGGCGGCCTGGTGATCGTGCAGGTCAAGCGGATCGCCAAGCGCGGCACGCTGCCGCCGAAGGCGGTGAAGATTCCGGGAATCCTGGTCGATCTCGTCGTCGTCGAGCCGGATCAATGGCAGACCTACGAGACCCAATACAGCCCCTCCTTCGCCGGCGAGCTGCGCATGCCGCTGTCGGAAATTCCGCGGCTGCCGCTCGATGCCCGCAAGATCATCGCGCGGCGCGCGGCGCTGGAATTGTATCCCGGCGCGATCTGTAACCTCGGCTCCGGCATTTCGACCGGCATCGCCAACGTCGCCGCCGAGGAAGGCGTGCTCGACGAGGTCTGTTTCACCAACGAACAGGGTTTGATTGGCGGCGCGCCGGCCTCCGGCGGCGACGCCGGCGCGGCGCGAAACTACGCGGCGATCGTCGACCAGCCCTATCAGTTCGATTTTTATGACGGCGGCGGGTTGGACCTCGCCTTTCTCTCCTTCGCCGAAGTCGACGCCGACGGCAACGTCAATGTCAGCCGTTTCGGCGACCGCATCATCGGTCCGGGTGGCTTCATCAACATCAGCCAGAACGCCAAATGCGTCGTCTTCAGCGGTACTTTTACCGCGGGCAAATCCGAATTGGCGTGGCCGGATGGAAAGATGCACATCGTCCACGACGGCCCTCACGCCAAACTGGTCGATAAGGTGCAGCAGATCACCTATAGCGGGCGCTACGGCAGCGAACGGCATCAGCGCGTGCTCTATGTCACCGAGCGCGCGGTGTTCCGTCTTGGTGAAAACGGCGTGGAACTGATCGAGGTCGCCCCCGGCATCGACGTCGAACGCGACATCATCGGCCGCATGGGTTTTCGGCCGCATATCTCGCCCGGCCTGAAGACCATGGATCCGTCTCTGTTCCAGCCTGAATCGATCGGGCTTGCGGATCATTTGGCCCGGCGCCCGCGCCGCGCTTTGCCCGCTCATCTCGATTTGCGCGCCAGCGGCGCCGAGGCCGCACAATGAACAAGGAAGTCATGACAGACACTCATACCCTGCAGGCCGTCATCGATGGCGCGACGCGGCTGTTCGCCATCATTGGCGATCCGATCGGCCAGGTGAAATCGCCGCAGACGCTCAATCCGCGATTTGTGGCCGCCGGACTGAACGCCGTGATGATCCCGGTGAACGTCAAACCCGACCGGTTCGACGAAACCGTCAAGGGCCTGAAGGCGATCGCCAATCTAGACGGCATCATCATCACCGTCCCCTACAAGAGCCGGATCCTGCCGCTGATCGATCACGTGCTGCCGATGGCCACCACCGTGGGCGCCGCCAACGCAATGCGGCGCGAATCCAACCAGCGCTGGTCGGGCGACATGTTCGACGGGCGCGGGCTGATCCGCGGCCTGCGCGAAGCCGCTGTGACGCTGGAGGGCCGAAAAGTCCTGCTGATCGGCGCCGGTGGCGCCGGCAGCGCAGTGGCCGTGGCGGTGGCCGATGCCGGCGCCAGGGCCGTGACGATTTTCGACGTCGATACCGCCAGGGCCGAAGCATTGGCGGCTCGGGTGGCGGCGGCCTATCCCGGCTGCACCGTGCGTGCCGGAGCGGTTCAGTTGTCCGGCCACGATACGCTCATCAACGCCACGCCGATCGGCATGGCCCCGGGCGACGGGCTTCCCGCGCCGGTCGAGGGCCTCACCTCCGACATGCTGGTGATCGACGTCATCATCAAGCCGCAGGACACGCCGCTGCTCGCCCATGCCCGTGCGCTGGGCTGCCGCTCCTTCAACGGACGCGTGATGCTGGACGGCCAGGCCCACGAACTCGTGCAATTCTTCACCAGAGACCGATCATGATCGAAAGCCATCTTGAGGTCGGCGAAACCGCGACCTTCGCCAAGACCATCACCGAGACCGACATCGTGCTGTTCTCCGGGCTAACCGGCGATTTCGATCCGATCCATGTCAACGAGGAATATGCCAAGGCCAGCGCCTTCGGCCGCCGCATCGCCCATGGCGGCCTGGTCATGGGACTGCTGTCGACCACGGCCTCGATGATGTCGCGGCGCTCGGTGGAACGCGGATCGACGGCGGTTTCGGTCTCGCTCGGCTACGACAAGATCCGGTTCATCCGGCCGGTGTTCATCAACGACACCCTGACGGCGCGCTACACCGTCGAGGAGATCGACCCGGTTGCCGCCCGCAGCCGCTCAAAGGTCGAGGTGCTCAATCAGAACGGCGAGCTCTGTCTGGTCGGAACCCACGTCATGAAGTGGGTGACTCAAGGCGTGACGAGACAAACTTGAGCCATACCGAAC